>JBFFSH010000009.1:0-49594 GCA_041572575.1 Thermodesulfobacteriota bacterium | reverse complement strand
TATTTTCCGGGTTTTAAACCTGTATTGCTTTTTATCTTTAGTAGTTACTTCCACATAATCCCCAGCCTTAATTTCCATTTGTTTACTGATATCTTCTACATACAAAACTCTGTATTTAGGTCCGCATGACACAGAAAAAAACAAGTTATTGTAAGAATAAGGATTGTTAAAATTGTTTTCATTAAAAACTTATTTTACTCTTTAATTTCCAAATGAAAAATATCGGGTCTTGTACTATCTAAAAAAATCCCAAATGTATTACAAAACTAAAATCCGGCAGCGCCGGCTTATCTGATTAATAAGAGTAAAGGTCTTAAGCAGGTGGGAGTTTGATTGATATTATGTAGATGGATAATATTTAGGGAAAATTACTATTTAATACTCTTAATCCTCAAATTAAGAACATCTAATTTAGAGAATGATGTTGTCTAAACATAAAACAGATCACACGAATGTAATTTACTGTACACTGCATCGAAATAGCAATACAACACCTAAAGTCAAGCTAGAAACTTCACCCTTAACTTTTACTTGTTGACCTTTAGACAGCTTTGCTACAGAAGATTGCTGGCCTTTTGTGAACATACATTGTACACCGTCCAATAAACCGGTACCCCCAATTACAATATATGCTTCATTCATAATATCTTTTCCTATATCTTGAACTGTCCCAGAAACTACAACTATTTTGCCCTTGTACTTTGAATCGGCTGCAACCTCATTGTTTTTGTATTCATTGTAAAGCTGGTTAGCCGTAAGAGTGTATGCAGGAGATTGTGATTGAACTTTTTTAGTATCTACATCTGTGTCAGTAGTCCCAATAGCAAGGATACTAAATATAATTAAAACGGTTAATGATGATATGTGCTTTTTAAGTATTTGATTCATTGTTTTTTACTCCATCATAGATTCTATTGTAGAATGTTAATACAATTCCAATAATTATCACAACTAAAAGTAATAATAAATCAGTAGAATCGTATATTCCTGGCAATATTGATATACTTTGTGAAATTTCGACAGCCAGAGCTATAATAGGTAAGCACCAAAACCATATGTTGCGTGATATAGACATCGGCTTATCCCATATATACTCAATGAAAAATAAGTAACTACACACCCAAAGGGCAAAAGGTAGTGAATAGACAATCCATGCTGGTAATAGGATATGTATACCAGTAATCCAAGTACGCATAATGATGAGTGAATCTGTAAAGCGTAATAATTCAATCCAGTTGAACAACATTAAACTCATGGGGCGAAATAGTATATATATTACTGACCCTAGTAATAGGCAAATGAAGGCTAGCAAAATAGAGATCTTTCGTTTTTTAATCATCTGAGTGTTTTTAATGGAAATGATAACACATCAACTATCACAAATTCAATTGGAATTTAAAAAGTGCTTGAACTAGCTAGTCAGAATCTTATATAATATAGCTATCCTTATTATAGGAGGGACAGAGAATGAAATATGTTGTAGCTATCATAATGGGATTGTTTTCAGGGTTTTTGATTTACATGGGTTCTGCCATGCTATTTTCTGATGTTGGTTCTTCTACAGGACCGTCTGGACTATTTATTGCTATAACTTTCTTAGGAGGATGGATTATAACATCTTACTTTATACTTAAAGGAGCTAAAAGCCTTTCTAAGGTATTTAAAAGAGGGTTTTTGATTGGTGCAGCTGAATGGTTTGCATTTATACCAATAGGTTTTATTGTTGGGGGAAAGGCCGCTTCGTCATTGGAAACACAGAGTAGTGCTGAGGCAGCTGGTGCAGCTATTGGTGGTGGAATATTTGCAATGTTAACAGGAGGCTTATCTATTATTATGGCTGTTTGTTGTTTAATTGGATTTTTTATAGCTCGTCATATGGGCAAAGAGATGAAAGCTGAAGAAAACGATGCTACCAAAAAATGTCCAGAATGCGCTGAGAATGTAAAGATGGATGCAATTAAGTGTAGATTTTGCGGTGCAGATTTAAGCAAATAATAGTAGTTATGACGCTATATCTTTTGTTAACTATTTATTCAATTCTGTGCAAAATGTTTCTACTTCTGTTAGTGCTTTATCAGAACCATTTAAATTGAATTCGACAACTTGTCTTTCTGTTTTGAAGGGATTGATACGTATTTTAATTTTTTTACCTGTCTTCATTTGCTCAAACATTATCGGTGTTTTAGAAGATTCAGAGAAAATTGCTCCTTTGCCTACCGCAGAAAAAATTATATCATCTCCTATATCTCCATTCCATGAAAATGTTTGTACTCCATCATTATCATCAACTTTAAAGTCCATAAATGAATTATTAAATCCGACACCACCTTCTATTCCTATTGAGATAAATGTTAAATAGTTTAATTTGCCACAATGAATAGAAATATAAGCTTTACCCTTTTGAGAAAGCCAACCAGTTATTATATTTATACTCCTTATCTTAGCCTCTAGTGATTTATCGCCGGTAAATTCATCTACTTTTTTTGTGACTGTCCAATTGCCGTAAGTAGTAGTTTCAGCTGCATATGTTGGTAAATATATGGAATATAATGAAAGGTATAAAAACATTAATGAAACTATTTTTAACTTCATGTACATAATAGTTATATTTAAGAGCTAAAATATTAGTTAATTAATTAATTGATATCTATATGAAAAAGCTATGTATCATGACTTTAACATATTAAATAATATATTTAATTTTAGTTATGAGCACTACCATCCGCAATGTTCTCTTAGTGGTTTTGCTGCTTCACTCAAACCAGAAATTTTAAATGTTGTCATAGTAGGACTAGCATTGTATGGTGTAAATTGAAATAATAGAGTACTATGATTCATCATTTTTTTTATATTGCTTATAGGATTTGGGAAAAATAATGCTTCGCCATCTGTTGATTTAGACATTCTTAGCTTATATGCTTTTTCTTTGTCATATCTCAAAGTAGTTGTAGCACCTCTATGGCCATATTCAACATCTGGAGCCATACCTGTATGAATTAACAATTCAGTTACATTTTCCTTACATCTTAACATCAGTTGAGGATTATAACTCTTTAACCAACCTTTAAATGCTTGATCGCCAGGTACAGCAAGGTAAACATTAGTAGAATCATCAATAGGGGAAATATCAGTTTGTACAGCCCAATTTCCCTTGTTAACTATTTTGGATGCAGGTTTATTTAATTCATATTTTTTTGAAAGGTTATCAAAACAACTTAATCTTTGTATATCATTTTTAGTTAATGAACATTTAGCGAATTCTGCTTGTGGTATGTCCTGTGCAAAAACTAAGTTACTCCCAATAATTATATTCAGAAATAGTAATAATTTAACAATATGCATAGTAATCTTTAGTAATTTATTTTGGTTAATAGTTTACTACCTTTTGTTCGAAAAGTAAATAAGAGGGGGCACTTCGGGTTAGGTTAAAAAAAAGAATAAACTTATCACTCCTTAACTTCCAACTGAAAAATATCTGGTCTTGAGAAGTGGCCGGTGCCGTCTATTACGGCCTTGGCTCTCAGGATAAGGTCGGTATCAATTTCGCCGTAGACGATTTCTTCTTTACCATACACTGGGCCTGCGATGTATTCCCCACGCGGATTAATAATTCCACTTCCGCCCGGGTAGTCCCACATGGTCTGTTTTTTTAGGGGAAAGGAATCGGGGATTTGGTCTTCTGTAATTGTCATGGATGAAATGATAACAAATGTCTGTCCCTCGAATGCATACTGTTTGCTTGCAAAGTCCATTGTGTTTTTTACAAACCCGTGCCCTCCCCATAGGCCCACATGAATCTGCTCGCCCTTTTGAAACATTGCATACTTTGCAAGGGTCATATGGTGCTCATAACAGAAAAGTCCTCCTACTTTGCCGATGTCTGTATTTACCACGGTCACGTCTTTTGCCGTACCGTTTGCCCAGATGCACTTTTCAGAATCTATGGACATAAACTTCCTGTGCTTTCCGAGCAAAGAGCCGTCTTTTCCAAAGTATAAAATCGTATTGTATAAAGTCCCGCCCTCTTTTTCATTTACGCCGATTACTACATATACCCCGGCTTTCTTTGCAGCTTTGCCGATCTTCTCAGTATCTGCGCTTGGGACTTCAACGGAGTTTTTATGAAGATCGGTGTATGCATCAATAATAAGTTTCCTTCCCTCCGGCGTGCCGATGTCTTTTGGCCAGAAGGGATAGGTGGGTATGAAAGCTTCGGGGAATACGACTAGTTCTGCACCGTTTTTGGTAGCCTCGGCTATTAATTTATTTACCTTGGCAATAGTTTTTGTCTTATTAAGAAATACGGGTGATGCCTGCACGGCTGCGGCTATGAATTTTTGTTTATTTTCCATTTTAGTAGTATAAGTAAAAATTTGAGTAATAATATTCTATATTATTTTAACTCTAAAATGAATTTATTTATTGAAACAAAGGGTTAGAATTAGTAGTTTATAAGAAAACAGCACATATTTACGGAGGTTTTTAGATGAAAAGATTATCATTATCGGTTTTTCTTCTTGTTTTAGCACTATCTGTATCGGCATTTGCAGCACACCATTATAAAGGTAAGCACTACAAGTGGTGGGAAAATGAGGAGATTGCAACAAAAGTAGGACTTTCGGAAAAACAGATTGCTGATTTGAATGCAATACATGAAAGTTATGCGGGTAAAAAGGCAGAATTATGGGCCGAAATAAAGACAATCAAAAAAGAGCTTTACGATCTCATGGGTGATCCAAAGGCTACAGACGAAGCTATAACGGCAAAACATAATGAAAAAATAGCCAAGAAGACAGAGAAGATGCAGCTTAAGCTTGAGATGAAGCTTAAAATGAGAGCGCTTCTTTCAGATGAGCAGATTGTAACCCTTTCCGGCATCATGAAAGAAAAATGGGAGCAAAAATGGGACGGTAAAGATTGCGGGCATAAAGAGTGCGGTGACAAAGAATGCAGCTATAAAGACAAGAAGGAAGACTGCCCATATAAAGATAAGAAGTAAATAATTGATCACTAATCAGGGAAAGATTTTAGTTCTTTCCCTGATTTCTTTTCTTAAGTTTTATAACAAGACTGATTAAATCAATAATTTCAATAAGTAATCCCTGAATAAAAAATATAAATTCTAGAATAAAGTTATTCTTGAACAAGCGTTCAAAATTTGTTATAATATAACCAGCATGGGAAGACATTACGAATTCAACAAAGACGAGACCTTATCAAAGGCCATGAGAGTCTTTTGGCAAAAGGGCTATAAAGCTACAAGTATGAAAGACCTTGTAGACGAGATGGGCATACAGCCCGGAAGCATCTATAACACCTTTGGAGATAAGCATAGCCTGTTTCTTGAGTCTATTAAGCACTACGGCGAAGTCGTTACGGCAAATACTATTAAGATTTTGAATGAAGGAGAGTCTCCCACAGAAAATATAAAAAAGTTTTTTAACGAAATGATCCAGCGCCCATATGATAAGAGGTGTATCGGGTGTTTTGTTGTAAATTCGGTAGTAGAACTCGCACCACATGATGATCAGACCGCAGATATAGTAAACGGGATACTAAAAAATATAGAATCAGCTTTTTATGAATGTCTGCTAAAGGCTCAGCAGCTGGGCGAAATTTCTAAAGAATCCAATGTTAAAGCGCTTTCATCATTCTTTGCAAGCTGCACGCACGGGCTTCTGGTTACAGGAAAGTCGGACGCAAGCGGAGAGCAGATGAAAGATATAGTGAATGTTATGTTATCTACACTAAAATAAAAAAATTTGTATATTGTTGAACGTTTATTCAACAAATGAAAAACAAGGAGGCCAATAATGGCTAAAATACCATATGTAGAAAAAGAACAGGCAGCTGAAAACCTTCAACCCGTTTATGACGGGCTTCAGCAAAAGTTTGGTGTAGTTCCAAACGTAATAAAGGCAATGGCAAATGCGCCCGAAATGCTCTCGGGTTTCATGCCTTTTTTAGGTGCAGCACTCGGCCAGACACAGGTTAGCAACGATCTTAAGGAGCTTGCCATATTAACTACGAGTAAATTAAATGGTTGTTCCTATTGTACCGCTCACCATACAGCAGCGGGAAAGAGAGCCGGACTTACAGATGAAAAAATTGCAGCTTCAGCTGATGCTACAAGTGCTGCACTCGATGATAAAGAAAAGGCTATTGTTCAATACACAACGGAGCTTGCACAGAATGTCGCAGCCAGCGAAGAATCACTTGCTCAAATGAGAAATCATTTCAATGACGGCGAAATTGCAGAACTCACAATGGTAGCGGGCACTTTTCATGTGCTTACAAGATTTGCAGACACATTTAAAGTTGATCTGGAACACGGATAATTTTTAGTAAAATTCTTAAAGATTGTGATGATACCCTGCTGTAAATCCGGCAGGGTATCATTATTTTTACTTATTAACTACTTTTTCTCTTTGCCAAGTATTTCAGCCCACGCTTTTTTGGATAATAATCCACGATGATGGAAGAATATGATTTGGGCCGATTTTCTGAAAAGGGGATTGTCTATCAAAATATTAAGCAGGAAGTTTGGTGGAGTGAGAAAATTGAAGAATCTTCTAAGACCATTTTTGAAAAGATAAGATGGGATATGTTTTGCTATCTCTTTTTCAGGAGCAAAGCCTTTGTCCTGCAAATAGTCGCTTATGGCTATTCCCAGAAGTCTTCCTACTTCAATTGCAGGATGAATCCCGCCTGCTGTCATTGGTGATACCATCCCTGCAGCATCTCCAAGCAGGCAGACATTATTTTTTGAAAGTGGGCTTACAGTACCCCCGCATGGTATAAATCCTCCGCGTCTGCTTACTATCTTAGTGTTTTTACCGCCGAATTTGTTTTCAACTATTTGATAAAACTGTTTTATATCCGGTTTTTTGGGATAATAAGATGCAAGACCAACTTGTGAAAAGTGAACTCCCGGGACTATCCATGCTATATATCCCGGGGCAAGCTCAGAATCCAGAAATACATGGAGAAAATCTCCGTCTAAATTAGTTAAACCTTCTACTTCATACTCTATTCCGAGCAGAACTTGTGTGTTTTGTCCGAGGCCGAAAATTTTAGCCACTCTTGATCTTACGCCGTCAGCACCGACAAGATATGAAGTAGTTACCTGCTGATTAGGTAATACTATTTTATTGCCCTTTATGTATGCATCTGTGATGTTTTGGCCATAAAGCAGTTCCGCTCCCGTGTCTGCAGCCTGGTCTGCAAGCCATTTTAGAACCTGAGTTGTGTTTGTAGCCAAAAAGTAATATCCGGGGGAAACCAAATCTATAGAATTCAGGTTAGGGCTATAAAGCCTGACTCCATGTATTTTTCTTGTTAGGACAGAAGGTAAGTCAATTTGATCCGCAATTTCCTTTACAAAAATTCCGGTGCTCTGTGTTGATGCATCCGGTGCTCTTTTCTTATCGAATAGTACGGTTTGGAGTCCTCTTGCAGATGCCGATTTGGCGCATGAAAGACCTGAAAAACTGCCGCCGACTATTATGAGATCATACTCTTTCATATTCGGTTTGTTTATTAATTTTGTTTACAGGATAAGTCATATTATAATGAAAAGTGATTTTATGGATGATATTTTCATAATATCTTAATCAATTCCTTGTTATAATAACTTTAATCACAGACTCTATCGTTTGATTTATCATGAAAAAAATAATTGATCTTGAAAATCCGTATAAAGGTATAAATCTAAAAGATTACCATATTGAAAAGCGCCGCCTACAGTTAGAGCTTTTAAATATACAGCAGGATATAGTAAATAAAGGTAAGAGAATGTGTATTACCTTTGACGGCAGGGATGCCGCCGGAAAAGGCTCTACCATAATCCGATTTACTGAAAAACTTATGCCCAAATACTACAGGATAGTAGAACTGGGCATTCCAACTCCCAAAGAATCGAAGAGGTGGTTTCATAGATATGAAAAACAGCTTCCTAAAAAAGGGGAAATTGTATTTTTTGACCGCTCGTGGTATAACCGCGCACTTATAGAGCCTACTATGGGTTACTGCTCACAAAAGCAGTATGAATATTTTATGGGTAAGGTTTTGGATTGGGAGCATAAACTCATAAAAGATGGTCTTAAACTGGTTAAATTTTATTTATCAGTCGATAGTGAACAACAGCTTATCCGGTTTCAGGAACGGTTGGCAGATCCCCTCAAATTTTGGAAATTTTCAGAAAATGATCTTTATGCAAGAAAAAAGTGGGAGAAGTACACCAACTATAAAAATCAGATGTTTCAGCATACTTCATCAAATAAATCACCATGGATAACAGTAAATTCAAATTCCAAGATCGAGGCGCGTCTAAATTGTATGCTCTATGTTGTACGGCTTTATGGAGACAAAAAGTTTGTACCACTTACTGGGGTTGATGTATCCAATCAATATAGCGTCGAAGTGGACGGTGTACTTTTTGAAGCACTGAACTCTTTACAGTATGAAACCTTAAAGCAGCTTAAGGGAAGAAAATAGCTGTATGATATCAATTATGTATATTAGTGAAAAATTACCCGTTCCAAAGGAGTAATAATGCCGTATGTAAATATCAAGATCACAAGAGAAGGTGCAACAAAGGAACAGAAAGCAAAGCTTATAGAGGGTGCGACCAATTTACTAAAAGAAGTACTTGGTAAAAACCCAGCCACCACGGTCGTTGTAATAGATGAAGTGGACACCGATAACTGGGGCATAGCCGGAGAGCAGGTGACAGAACGAAGAAAGAAGGGGAATTAGGTTACAAACATGGGCAGCGACGAGATCGATCTGGAATATTACAGGGACAAGTTAGCTCATATAAAATCCGAGCTATTGAAAGAAGGTGAAGCAGGGCAAGAAGCTACAAAAACCGTTGAGCTCGATCAATCCAAGGTTGGCCGCTTATCCAGAATGGATGCGATGCAGTCTCAGGCAATAGCGGTTGAGTCACAGAGAAGAAGGGAAATTAGAATCCAACGAATTGATGCTGCCCTTAAAAGAATAGATGAAGACGATTTTGGATACTGCACTCACTGCGGCCTTGAGATTGATCCAAAGCGGCTTGAGTTTGACCCCTCAGCCTTACTTTGCATCGACTGCGCCAGGTCTGGTGAGGGTTAATTAACATTTTTTATTATGGCAGAAGATTCTTCTTACAAAGTTCCATCCAAAACTGTTACCGTAGAACAGGTTATTAAAAATAGTAAGTTTATAACTTCTGTTACAAGAGTAACAGATAAACAAAAAGCAAAAGAATTTATTGATACTGTGAGCAAGAAGTATTCAGACGCTTCCCATAACTGCTATGCTTTTGTGGCAGGAAATCCAGATAGTACCACGGATATTGGATTTGGAGATGATGGAGAAGTATCGGGTACAGCAGGCAAACCCATACTAAGTGTGCTGCAGCACAAAAAGATTGGAGAGATAGTAGTTGTAGTTAGCAGGTACTTCGGTGGCACTAAGCTGGGGACAGGAGGACTTGTCCGCGCATATACAAGCTCTGTACAAGACGCTCTTGATAAACTTCCGCTTGAAGACTGTGTAGCATTGAAATCCATTACACTCAAATTTGATTACCAGTATGAAAATACAGTGCGGCAGGTGCTAAATAAATTCAGCTTAGAAATTGCTGATTCAATTTACACTGATAATGTAGATATGAAATTAGAAGTTCCCGAAGATAATCTAAACCAGTTGGAAACGGAATTACAGAATAGTACGAGTGGGAAAGTGAATATTTTATATTAAAGTTATTGATATGAGTACTTTAAAGTATGAATTAAAGATAATTTTTAAAACTACTATTGTAGTAATAATTATATTATTGCTATTTTTGACGTTTGGAGGCAAAGCTCATAAGTATTACGATTATAACCATGCAAGATACGAGGGGTTATTTGAAAGGGGTTGGGTACCTGAATATATACCAGAGAGTTCAAAAAGAATAGAAATTGTAAACGGTGCTTCGTATAGTGCAGCTTGCGTAAGATTTTATATACCAGCATCTCATTCAGATGATTTTGTGAGGATACTTAACCAAAAAGGGTATAAGCAAGTAAATGACTCATATGAAGAACCACCTTATTTTGGACTTTTATATAATAGATGTGCTTTTGATGTAGATGATGTGAAAAATTCTAGTTTAGAAATTTATAATTTAAAAACAGAGACTCTATCTACGGGTAACTATGTGATAGGAAGACACGATACATATTTTGCATTAGATAAATATTCTGGTGTTGTATATTACTGGTTAGTTCCCAGATCAAGTAGTTCAGATAACCTTTAAAATATCTCATCCGCATTCTCTAGAAAAACTTCCTTCCATAGCTCATAACCCTTTTCACTCATATGAAGCTCGTCTTCAGTATAGAGCTCAGGCTTTGCAAGTTTGTCTCCGTTTAGCATCTGATCATGAACATTTAGATAAAATGTGTTTGGCTCTCTTTCCAAGAACTCTTTTATAAGCTTGTTTGCCTTTTGTATTCTGTTTATAAATTTTGCTCTCTCAATACTGGGTTTGATTGAAACAAAGGTAAATTTAGTGTCGGTGAATGATTCTCTGAACTTGTTATATAAAATAAGAAAAGAATCAAACACCTGAGTAGCAGATTTTCCATGCCCTATATCATTATCTCCTGCGTAGAATACGAATGATTTAATATTGCTTGGTTTTATTAGCCTATCGAAATAATATGAGCAGTAATCAATGGTTGATCCGCCAAATGCAAGATTCAATATATCATGCCCGGGGAAATCCTGTTCAATGGTCTCCCAAAGTCGAAGAGAGGAGCTTCCATAAAAAACAACCGGGTTTTCCTTTGTACCTACTCTTCTTCTTTCCAGTAATTTTACATTGCCTTCAAACATTAATTCATCTATAGTCATATTGGTTTTACTATATACTCTAGAGTCTTCCTTCACTCTTTCAAAGAGTTTTAAATTAATCTTGGTTGAAGCTGTTTTATTTGCAAGTGCTATAGCTTCTTGTACATCGCCTTTGTATTTATTTTGCAGTTCATCCAGAAATTGAGCTAAACCATCTCTATTTTCCTGAGGTTTATCAACTAAGTCTGATAATTTAAACGGCTCTTTGATGATCAATGAAAAAACATTGCGATTTAGTCTCTTGTCAAAATTAGCTACGACTATTGGTACAATAAAAGGTTCCGGATCAATTGATGCAGCAAGTCTGAAAGCACCGGGCTTAAACGGTCCGGGTGAGTCCTCTGTCCTGTAGCTTGTACCTTCGGGGCTAAGCATCAGGTTTTGTCCGGATTTAATATATTCTGTAGCAGTTTTGTAAAATAGCTTATTTTGTTCTTTTTGTATTCTAAGCGATTCTTCTGAACTGTCAGACTCCTTAGTATAGACATTTATATGGCCAAGTTTGTTATAATAATTCTGATGGCCAAATTCTTCTGATCTTGGAACCCTGACGACTCTTACACCCGGATCACCATATTTTTTGTATAAAATCATGGAGCTTATGAAGTGTGAATCGAGTGTTATCTGAAAGTTGTTTGGAAGTGTGTTATATGGATCATTTACTAAATGGTTAGAAATAAAAATGTTTCCTGCTTTTTCGGGAAGATTTTCCCAACCCTCTACTACATGGGGAATTTGCTTGAATAGCTCTACATATTTCCTGGATGACTGTACCCTTACGCCCTTGGTTGTCATGTTGTCAGGTGCTTCAGAGACAAACTGATAAACCTTTTTTAGCCCCTCGAAAAAGAGATGTTCCTTATATACTTTTCCCAATATATCGAGGCATAATCTTGCAAGACCTTTTTCAAGTGTACTACCATCTTTTTCTACCTGGAATAAAAGATTGAATGCATCCCCAATAGTGTAGGTATGGGTTAGCAGGTGAGCAACCTTATGCAGTGCAGAAGTAACACTCAGCTGTGCCGCGTTTTGCTCCATAAGGTTGCGTATAGATGTAATTTCAAGCTCGTAGTGCTGGGAAATAAGCCTTGCTCTGGCATTTCTCAACTGGTTTGATAATAACCAAAGTAGTCTCTTAACAAAATTTAATGCAAGAACAGAATTGTCTTTAAAAAGTTTATCCAGAGAAGTTTTTTTGAAATGATAAATAACGGCATTTCTTGTAGCAACCGCTGTGCAGTCATTTACAAAGCCGTCAAACGCACCGGCCCAACCTACAACATATCCGGTTTTTTGAACAAGTCTTAGCGAAGCAGAATCTTCTACCTGGTCGTCATCTAATGGTTTGGTTGTAGCTTCAGGAGAAAAACACATGGCGGTTCTACCCGAGACGAGCAGATCGATACCCGAGGCTTGTTCACCCTGTGTAAAAACTCTGTCGCCACCATAATAATATTTCTTTTCAGCTATCTCTGATAACTTATATAGATCTTGTTCAGAAAATATTTCAAAGAACGGGGACTGTCTTAGAAGTTCGATTGGAGACTGTACAGATATATCCTCTTGTTCATCAGGTGATTCTGTTTCCTGGCCAAAATCTACATACCAGTCTGAATTATTAAATTTGGTAAGCTCTATCCATACTTGATTTAATAGGTGAACTGCCTTCTGGAGTACAAAGCATAAGAATTTCTTCCCAATAAGGGGATCCTCTTCAAACAGTGTCATTAAATCATCAAAGGACCACTTGAGTAAAGTGCAGTGGGTCTCACAAGTAACGGTAGTCGCATAACGGCCCGGAACACGAAAACCCGACCAGCCGATTGGAGTGAACTTTTCATCTGATTTCCCTACTGAAAATACATCGGTGTTGTTTTCTACCCTTATACTGAAATTCACTTCACCATCTAGAAGGAAATAAAAAGAATGGCTATGCTCAAATTGCTTTGAAATAACCTGATCTTTTTTAAATTCTACAATTTGAGCCTGCTCTAAAAGTTTATTTACTTTTTCCTTCCCCAGTCTTTTAAGGAAAGGCAAGTTTCGAATAGTTTGGTCAAGCGAATTCATATTTCTAAATATTAATTAGTATTGGGAAAATTCAATTATTATTTGGGAAATAAAAAGTGTTTAGAAGGTTTGGGTTCTGGAATGCCGGATATAAAGAAAAACTATTCGACCTCTTTGATTTCATTCCAAAGAGTGGAGTAGGCAAACGCTGCCGGAGAAAATGGTTCAAAATCGTTTACGGGTTTTCTGTAAATTCCCATTTTCTCTACATTAGACCTGTATGGAATTTGGCTGTACAGTAAGTTTTTTATCTCCTGAGACATTTTGGTTATTGTATCTCTGTGCATAGATTTTCTTATCTCTACCATGGAGAAAAAAGCGTAGATTTTCGATCTGTCCAGTTTTTCTTTTTTGAAAAATTTAATCAGCTTTTCATAAGTCCGAATAGACAGGGTAGTGGGGATAAGCGGCACTAATATCATATCTGATGAATTGAATATGTTTTCGGAAAGAAGTGTAATACCCGGTGGACAGTCCATAAATATAATCTCATATTCTTTACTAAGCTCTTTTACTATACTGTTAAATCTTGTCTTGGAATTTTTGTGGCTATCAAGCTCTAAATCCATATTTCTAAGGGAGAGTTTAGATGGAAGCAGATCGAGATTTTCATAATCTGTTGCCTTGATGTTTCCATCCAGATTTTTGCCGCCCTTTAATAATTTTTTTGTATTAAAGTCTTTGGATGCTTTTATTCTGAAGTAATAGGTGGATGCGCCCTGAGGGTCCAGATCACATAAAAGTGTATTGAAACCTTCTTTTGCTGATAAATATGCAAGATTTACAGCAGCAGATGTTTTGCCGACTCCACCTTTCATGCTATAAAGTGAAATAATCATTTGTCAGCTCTTTTTGTCTCTAAACATTTTATTGAACAAACTCGTGTTTTCTTTTGATGCAAACTGTTCAAACGAACTATTGAACTGCTTTCTGGTCTCATTTTGATTTCGATATAATACAGCGATCAAACCACCAATGGAAATTGTAATATCTTTGTTATGCGAATCAAATTTCTCTGAATACTCCTTAAGGCTTTGCTGCTGCACATACAGGTCGTTGAAATCACCAAGATTATCCTGAAGTTTTTTGAGCTGTTTTATAAACTGGTTTATTTCATTTTTTGGAAATAATGAAGAGAAGAACTCTATCATGTAGCGCAGTTTCTTACATTCAATTCTAAGGCTGTGAAGCTGCTCATCAGGTGACGTGTCATTAATTATTATTCCTGCCTTCAGTATTTCTTTGTGTTTCTTATTAATTATTCTCTTTGCTGTGGACAATACATTTGTGCCTGCGTTTTCTGTTTCATCATTAATTTGACCGCCGGTGTTTAAAAAATTCTCCCAATCAGAAATTATCTTTTTATAGTGTTTTGAGTTTAAAAATCTTTTTAATTTTACAAGCTCTGATTTTCTCTGTTCTTTTAACTTATCAAAAATTAATTCAAGGCCTTTATGCTGTGCCCTGGGTATCAATTTTTTATATTGATTTTCTTTTAAAAGGTAAACATCCAGGTCTCTTAGAGCATTTGTAGCTGTTCCAAGTTTAGTAATGTTTGTTCTATGGATTCTAAGTTGCTCTTTATCAAAAACCCCTTTTATGAGCGAGAGAGCAGATCTGGTTCTTCTTACGGCTACTCTAAAATCATGCAGGAACTCTGTATCTATATCCATTTTAATACCTTCTTCATTTTTCTTAATCGTGCCTAGTAGATCGGTAAGAATTGTTAATAGTGCGTCCCTACAGCTCATATCAGGGGTTAAACAGATATTCAGTTTAGATGAGTAATCAGCAGGTACAATCGCTGACTTGCTCAAAAGTAACTCATAATAAGAAGTTTTAGAAAGTGTTAATCCAAGATTAACAATTGGTTGCTTTATCTGTTTAAGGTCTTTTTCATACCCTCTAAGTGGTTTGCAAATTAAAAGGTTTGTCGTTTGTAAAGCGCCATTTCTTCCGACTGGTTTTATTGTTTCAAAGTAAAGAATTACTACTGTCTTATCATCTTTATTAAGTAACTTATATGATTGTATGGTTTTACGTATTGATATTATTTGTACGAGTGCCCTTAAATCTATAATCTTCTTAAGCTCTTCTTTAAGTAGTGAATCATTAAAATCCCACCAGAATTTGGGGTTGTGAGCGGAATCTGTTTCATGAGAGTAAACATCATTTAATGTGTTTTTATTTTTTAGTAAGTAGTTGCTGGATTCTTTTATGAGTATTAGGTTTTGATTGTAAAGCCGCCAGTCGAATGTATCCAGATAGATTTGCCTATTCGTTTTGTATGAGTCTTTAACAACCTGGTATATATTTGATAACTCAGCAATAATAGATTTTTCATCTATGTCTTCCGGGATTTCAAATAATAAGTTTTTTTCTTTTCTGTTCCTCATATAACACATGTATGATACCATCAGATAATCCTATCTGAGGAACATAAAGTTTTTTTATGCCAGCCCACTTCATTACAGAGATATAAATTTTAGCTGCCGGAATTATCACATCTGCACGGTCGGGTCTTAGCCCAAGCTTGGTGATTCTTTGTTCATATGTATATGTTTTTAGTTCTTTGCAGATATTTTTAATGTTTTTATATGTGAGGGGATCATCTCCTCCTTTTAGAGCCATCTTGAACATTTTATTAATATTTCCACCGGAGCCTATGCCTGAAATTGATTTGTATGAAGAAGTATTTTGCTCGAGCCACCGCTGCATTTCCTGCCAGTGTTTTTTTGTGACTTTATCTTCTAAGATACGAACAGTACCGATATCGAACGACTGAGAATTTATTATTTCTGTATTAGATATTAAAGTAAGCTCTGTACTTCCACCACCTACATCAATATACAAGTAATTCTCTTTTGGATTTAATCGTTCTGCGATATGATTTTCATAAATTATTTCAGCTTCTCTTTTACCATCAATAATTTCAACTTCAATTCCCGATTTTTTCTTTATTAACTTTACTATTTCTGACCCATTTTCAGCTTCTCTCATTGCAGAAGTAGCACAGGCCATATAATCAATTGGTTTGTATGCATCAATGAGATACTTAAATGCAATCATAGTGTTTACCAGATTATCTATTTTTTCTTTTGAAACCTTTTTTGTTGTAAACACATCTTTTCCGAGACGAATAGGCATGCGGACAAGCGAGTCTTTTTTAAAGACCGGGCCACTGCCATTTTCAAAAACTTTTGTTAATAGGAGTCTTATGGCGTTGGAGCCAATATCAATTGATGCAAATTTCATTTAAATTGATTTTAGAAAAAATATGGGATATGAAGTTCTAAATAATTTAAATTTTTAAAAGAAAAGTCAAAAAACTAAGACAATATTAACTTGTTGTATAAGCTTAAAAAATTCACTATTAATATCAATAGATGAAATTTCACAGAATCTTGTTTACAGGCCTGCAAGTTTGTTGATTCTGCTAACAAGCTCAGAAAACATTTTATCATCCTTTCTTACAGTGATAGGACCTTCTTTGCTGCCATCTATCAGATCATCAAGCTCCTTTATGATTCTGTTATGGGGGCCTACAATTCTATTAGTAATATAATAAGTCCAGCCAACGATGCATATAAGCATAGCTGCAATAGAAATTATCATATATGGAACGGCCTCTTTAAACTGTAAAGCATCAATGCTGAGGATAGTTGCTTCTTTTGGGTTAATACTGATTCGTATGTTGTATTCCAGAGTAAGGTAGACCATGATTCCTGCAATAGCACAGAATATTATTATAGGAACTATGATAAGTTTTTGGAATTTGTTTACTTGAACTAAACTTCTTTTATTTTCGTCTGTCATTGTATTACCTATGACTCTTTTTCAAAAGATTATAGAATGTACT
The DNA here is from genome assembly GCA_041572575.1 of Thermodesulfobacteriota bacterium. Taxonomy (GTDB): domain Bacteria; phylum Desulfobacterota_D; class UBA1144; order Nemesobacterales; family N074bin48; genus N074bin48. Next base: position 32,772 of record JBFFSH010000009.1, on the reverse strand, counting down.
GTTTATTATTCAAGCATTTTTTTAGAATTGTATGGTTGTTGTTCAATTTTGGCAGTCAAATAAAATCCGCCCATGTTTATGAGATTGGATGAAATTTAGGTAATCTATTATTATGGATATGCTCGTTTCAATAAACAACGAACCCGATGTCGGCAGAAGGTCACACGCTTACGATAATCCCTATATGCCTAAAGCCTCTACTAATCCATATTATGTTGTTGAAATTAGAGAAACTGACAAGAAGCTATTAAAGAAAATGAATAAGCTTCTGCCAGTAATTAAGGAACAATTCTCAGACGGTATAGAATACCTGTATGAAAAAACAGACAGCGGATTTAAAATCAAGAAAAAGATAGAAAATAATACTGACTGGGACAAGTGGGAAGAATTTACGACTAACCTATATAATGCACTAGCAACTGAGCTTGGTCTTCCACTACAGGAAAAAAGAGAAGAATGATATATTCAGTCCTGTACAGATAAATCTTCATCCAGACTTGAGTAATAATCTATACATTTAGGGCAGCAGCCGCTGCTCTGCACCCATTCGGGATGGGCTTTCTTTATAGCGTCAATTAACCAGTCTTCTGCTATATCAATTATATTTTCTGTTTGTTCATCACATAGTGAACAGGCTTTCATAACTTACTGCTCCTTGTAATATTCTCTATAATATAGATTATATTGCAGCGATTATGGATTCATGATTGTAAGTAAAAAAATGACAATGTTGAAACATTCAGAAGCCTGTGAGAGAAATAAAGACCCTATATTAAAAATTTTACAGCATGCTTTATCCAATAGTCATAGTGTGCTCGAGATCGGAAGCGGCACAGGACAGCACGCTGTACATTTTGCAAAGAATCTACCTCACCTTATTTGGCAGCCTAGTGATCTTGTTGAAAATCTGGCTTCTATAAAAGAGCGAGTAGAATTAGAATGCACTAATAATCTGAAGCCGCCTGTTGAATTGGATGTTTGTAAAATACCCTGGAAGGTTTCAGATATTGACGGAGTTTTCGCGGCAAACACTTTTCATATTATGTCATGGGATATGGTAGAGAATTTTTTCTCTGGTCTGGGTGAGATTCTAAAAGGCGGTGGAGTACTCTGTGTTTATGGGCCTTTTAAGTATGAAGGAAAATACACCAGTGAGAGTAATGAAAAATTTGACGGGTATCTTAAAAAAAGAGATCCACTAAGCGGAATTAGAGATTTTGAACAAGTAAATAAACTAGCAATTGAGCAGGAGCTAAGACTTCTTGAAGACCATAAGATGCCTGCGAATAATCAGTGTATTGTGTGGGAGAGGTTATAGTTAATAATCATATTAAATGGCGTAAATCTGATTTAGAGTATGGATAAATCACCATATATACTCGGTTGAGATATAATTGTAATAATAAATGAATAACAAAATATTAATCCTCTTTTCCCATCCGGCTATACAGAAGTCCAGAGTTAATAAAGGGCTTATCGAGTCTGTTAAGAACTTAGATGGTATTACATTCCACGACCTGTATGAGAAGTATCCTGATTTTCTTATTAATGTTACAGTAGAACAAAACCTCCTAAAGGAGCACGATATTATTGTTTTTCATCATCCGTTTTACTGGTACGGATGCCCCGCGATATTAAAGGAGTGGATGGATCTTGTGCTTGAATACGGTTTTGCTTACGGGCCGGAAGGAAACAAACTGGAAGGCAAAAAAATAATTAGTGTAATTACAACAGGTGGTAGCAAGGATGCCTATAAACCAGATGGGCACAATAAGTATACAATTCGGCAGTTCCTGCTGCCGTTTGAGCAGACTGCAAGTCTTTGCCGTATGCAGTACCTGCCTCCGCTTGTTATTCATGATTCTATTAGTATGAATTTAAATATGCAGCTCCATCAGTATGCAGAGCTCTACAAAAATATATTGATAATGCTAAGAGACGATAAAATAAATTATACTAAGGCCCTTGAGTTTGAATATATAAACGACTACTACAAAAACATTTAACTTAAACTATGCATGTAGACAGCTTTTTATTTCAGACATTTGTATATCTTATTGCAGCCGTAATTTCTGTACCCCTGGCAAAGAGACTAGGGCTTGGGTCTGTCCTTGGGTATTTGATAGCAGGGGTAATCATAGGGCCGTTTGTACTTGGATTTGTAGGGAGTGAAAGTGAAGGAGTAATGCATTTTGCAGAGCTTGGTGTAGTGCTCATGCTTTTTCTGATAGGTCTTGAGCTTGAACCTTCATTGTTATGGAGACTAAAAAATTCAATTCTGGGTCTGGGGTCTCTGCAAGTTTTTATCACCACTGCATTAATATCCCTGATTACTATTGTAGTAGGATATAGCTGGAAAGAAGCCCTTGCTATCGGGCTTATACTTTCACTATCATCCACAGCAATAGTGCTGCAAACATTAAATGAAAAAGGACTGTTAAATTCACAGGGTGGGCGCTTTAGTTTTTCAGTTCTACTGTTTCAGGATATATCACTTATACCCATACTTGCCTTCTTACCACTTCTTGCATTATCTGTAGACCCGGGTGAGTTGTCTTTACCACATTCTGGGAGTGAGAGTTTTGTAGAATCTCTAAAGTCCTGGCAAAGAGGTGTACTCATCATTGCTATAGTAAGCTCAATAATATTAGGCGGCCGTTTTTTATCCAGACCAGTGTTTAGGTTTATTGCAGAGACAAGGCTTAGAGAAATATTCACTGCTTTTTCACTCCTGCTTATCATAGCAACCGCACTTGCAATGCAGTTTGTGGGTCTTTCACCAGCGCTTGGAACATTCGTGGCTGGTGTAGTGCTTGCAAACAGTGAGTATCGTCATGAGCTTGAGTCTGACATTGAACCATTTAAAGGACTCTTATTGGGGCTCTTTTTCATATCGGTTGGAGCAAGCATCAATTTTAATCTGTTGTTTGGGAATTTTACTATTATTTTGGGGATAGTCTTTTTGCTTATGGCGCTTAAGTTTGTAGTGCTTTTTATACTTGGAAGAGTATTTAAGATAAATAAGACAGAAAACTACCTTTTTGCCTTTGCACTTGCACAGGGTGGAGAATTTGCATTTGTACTGTTTTCATTTGCAACCCAGAACAGCGTGCTTCCTGAGACGGTTTCCAGCCTTCTTGTAGTAGTAGTAGCTATTACGATGATGCTCACACCGCTGCTTTTTATATTTTATGAAAAGTTCATAGAAAAAAGGTTTCAGCTATCGGAAGAAAAAGAGCCAGATGAAATAGATGAGAAAAATCAGGTAATAATCGCAGGTTTTGGAAGGTTTGGTCAGATAATAGGCAGGCTGCTTCATGGTCATAAGATAAGCACAACCGTGCTTGACCATGATGCAAGCCAGATAGAGCTAGTAAGAAAATTCGGCTACAAGGTGTTTTACGGAGATGCTTCAAGGGTAGATTTACTCAAATCTGCCGGATGTGAGCAGGCAAAGCTATTTATTATAGCCGTAGACGATAAGGAAAAGACCCTACAGATAGCAAGGGAGATTAAAAGCAATTTTCCGCATCTTAAGATCCTTGCTAGGTCTTTTGACAGAAGACACACATATGATCTTATGAAGTTAGAGGTAGATTATATCAAGAGAGAGACATTCTATTCAGCCCTTGAGCTTGGAATAGACGCTTTAATGCAGCTTGGCTTTCCTGCATATCAGGCCAGACGTGCAGCACTTACTTTTAAGCACCATGACAAACAGACACTGATTGACCTTTATGAACATTTCGGAGACGAGAAGAATTTCATTTATCATTCAAAACGCAGAACTGAGGATTTATTAAACCTTCTTATGGAAGATGAAAAGGATATAAAACAAGCAGATGATGACCTTTCGTGGGAAAGACCAGAAGATCCTGCTGAGAAGAACTAATAAATATCTCTGATTTAAAAATGCATAAAACATCTGAAAAAAATATTTACAATAAAAAAATCATAAGCTGGTGTATGTATGACTGGGCAAATTCTGCATTCTCTACTACGGTTATGGCAGCAATATTGCCTGTGTATTATAGCAAGGTTGCAGGGTCTACTCTAGAGGGAAACACAGCAACAATTTACTGGGGATATACTACTGCCATTGCACTGCTTATTACAGCATTCATAGCACCTATAATGGGCGCAATAGCAGATTTTTCGGGGGCTAAAAAAAAATTCCTGATGATCTTTGCATCGGTTGGAATATTTTTTACCACACTTCTATACCTTATAACAACGGGTGACTGGTTTATGGCATCTCTGTTTTTTGTTTTTGGCAATGTAGGGTTTGCAACCTCTGAGGTGTTTTACAACTCGCTTTTACCCGAAGTTGCGAAATCAGAAGATATTGACAGAGTATCAACCCGCGGATATGCACTTGGTTACCTGGGCGGGGGGATACTTCTTGCCATTAACGTAGTGATGTTAAATATCATCGATGATAAGGAGTTTGCATCGAGGTTATGTTTTGTGACTGTTGGTATATGGTGGGCTGTTTTTACAATTCCTTTAATACAAAACATAGAAGAACCTCCCCGAAAGAACAGGGCATCTAACAAATTCAATCCGCTGTATCAAGGATTCAGAAGACTTAGAAAAACATTTGGTGAGCTCAAACGGTACAGACAGCTTCTCATATTTCTTGCAGCGTTTTGGATATATAACGACGGCATCGGAACGATTATTAAGATGGCAACGATCTATGGTTCTGAGATTGGTATAGGTACAAATGATCTTATTGGAGCCTTACTAATGACTCAGTTTGTTGGAATTCCTTTTGCCATATTGTTTGGCAGGCTTGCAGGTAGAATCGGTGCAAAGAAAAGCATATATCTGGGTCTGTTTGTTTATACCTTAATTTGTATAGGTGCCTACTTTATGACAAAAGGTATTCATTTTTGGATGCTGGCATTTTGTGTTGCACTTGTCCAGGGAGGAACGCAGGCGCTAAGCAGATCACTTTTTGCATCGATGCTCCCAAAGGCAAAAACAGCGGAGTTTTTTGGGTTCTACGGCATGAGCTCAAAATTTGCAGGCATATTCGGACCTCTCATTTTTGCTATGGTAGGCCAGCTTACTGGCACAAGCAGATTAAGCATTATTTCACTTGTAGTGTTTTTTATTATAGGTGCAGTAGTGTTGAGCAGAGTGGATGAAAAAGAAGGTATTAGAATGGCACAGAATAATTGAACAGATTGCAGAACTTTAAATATAATGTTAAAAATTTTAGAGTAAATATTTATGTACAGGAGAAATTAATGGCAAGTGCAAGTGCAAGACACATATTGGTTAATAGTGAAGAACAGTGCAATGAATTAAAAGGCAAGATCGAAGGTGGAGAGGATTTTGGAGATATAGCAAAAGAGCATTCGTTATGTCCATCTGGAAAAGAGGGCGGGAACCTCGGGGAATTTAATCAGGGAATGATGGTACCCGAATTTGATATGGTCGTATTTACAGCACCATTAAATCAAGTTCACGGCCCAGTAAAAACCCAGTTTGGTTTTCATTTAATTGAAATTTTAAGTAGAAGTTAATCCATACCAGGAGGCTTATTATGGAAGTATTTGAAGCAATGGGTACTAGAAGAAGCGCCAGGTTTTTTAAGCCATGGAAAGAAGTAGAAGACTGGAAGATTCAAAAGATGCTTCAGGCTGCGCGCTATTCGTCTTGTCAGGGAAATTGCAGCTCTACAGAGGCTATTGTAATAGATAAGAAAACATACCCGGAGGAAAAATTCGAGCAGATCGTGGAATGTGCATCAACTTTTAATGAGATTCATATACGGCAGGCCCCTATTGTCATAGCCTGGCTTATTAATTTGGATGCATGGTATAAAGAGCTTGTGAAGAGCTTTGCAGTATTGTTTCCTTCAAGGGCTATTACAGCAGCACACGGATGGACATATAAACAGCTTACAGAACAGACTTATCCAAGGCTTATGAGCTTTCCAAAGGATAAAACAGAAGACCTGCTGAGGGTTGAGGCAGGACAGGCGATTGCAAATTCTATGCTTGCGGCAACGGATATGGGTCTTTCATGCTGCCTGCTTGCAACGGGAAGAAAACCAGCAGAGTTTCCAAAGGTGCTGGGTACTCCTGAAAATATAGTTCCTATCTGGCTTATGGCAGTAGGATATGCCGCAGAGTCACCCGGGCAGAGACCAAGAAAACGCTTCGACAGGCTTTATCACTACAATGAGTATGGGACTCCACTCAAAGAGGATGCTGGTGTAAGACAGGAGCTAGTAGACCAGAAATTGATCCAGCCCATGGACCCGCTCCCGGGCAGAGAAGAGGAGCTAAAGCACATCTGCAGAATGTTTGGATTTACTGAAGATATGCCAGATATGCCAAAGGATCACATTAAAGCTATGTATGAAGAAGACTCTCCTTACTATGGCGAACTTCCCCCGGACCTTGAGAAAAAAGGAGTTTAATGCACTGCCCTTTGTGTAAAAGCAAAGAGATTTCGGATTACTTCAGTAATAAGAGAAGGGATTTTTTACAGTGTTTAAAATGTTATCTGGTATTTGTACCTGAGAGGTTTCATTTATCAGCTGAAGAAGAAAAAAAACGCTATGACCTTCATGAAAATAATCCAGAGGATGGTGGTTATAGAAAATTTTTAAGCAGACTAGCTATACCACTTAATGAGAAATTAAAATCAAATAGTCACGGGCTAGATTTTGGATCAGGCCCGGGGCCTACGCTGTCAAACATGCTGGAAGAATATGGTTATACTGTAAGTCTTTATGACTGCTTCTATGCGGATGATAAGGGAGTACTCAAAAAAAAATATGATTTCATTACGGCTACCGAAGTATTCGAACATTTGAGAAATCCAATTGAAACTATTGAGTTGCTATGGCAGAGATTAAAACCCGGCGGAATATTTGGTATTATGACAAAGCTGGTTATAGATAAAGAAGCTTTTTCTACCTGGCACTATATTACAGATAGAACCCATATATGTTTTTTCTCCGTTAAGACATTTAAGTGGCTTGCAAATAAATTGGAAGCCAAAATAGAATTTATTGGAAATGATGTAATTATCTTATATAAAAATTAATATTAATTATTATGAAAATATTATTAGCGATTGTACTTTCTGTTCTGGTATTTACATCCTGTGCAAGAGAAAGCATAAAGACTCCTAAGCAGGCTATGCGACTTACACAAAATCTTCCTGAGCTTACTGATGATCTACCACTTTCAGATTTGGAACAAGCTTTGTCTCAGAAGATTGAACGTTTGAAAGAAATAGATAATGAACGGTTGATATTCGGACCTAAATCAGTAAAAAAAGATGACTATATTTTTGCACTTAAGTTTTTGGAAGTGAAGTTAAGGTCTGGAATAGCAAAAGAACAGTTTAATGATTTAGTAAATAATAATTTTGATTTTTATGAAGTATACGGCAAGGAAAAATGGGGAGAGGTTTTAATAACATCTTATTATGAACCTGTCCTTGACGGTTCTACAGTAAAAAGCGGAGGGTTCACTCAACCTCTGTATTCCGTACCGGATGATTTTGTGACTATTCACATGGGAAAGTTTGTAGATACATTTGATAAACTCTCACCCATAAAAGATGAAGTTTTAGATAGCCATAACAATATAAAAGTGCTTAGAGGCAGAGTGTCCCAGCCTTATGTAGAGGGGGGCAGTCAGAATGTGGTTCCGTATTACACAAGAAAAGAAATAGATTCAGAGGGAAAGCTTTCCGGCAGGGGACTTGAGCTTGCATGGGTAGATCCCATCGATGCATTTTTTCTTCATGTTCAGGGATCTGGAACTGTACTTTTTGATGATGGTACTAAGCTCAGACTCGGCTATGCATCAAAAAACGGTTATCCGTTCTATGCAATTGGAAAACACTTGCTCGATACAATTCCAAAGGAAAAAATGAGTATGCAGTCAATTGAGCAGTATCTTCGCAGCCTTCCCGAAAGCGAAATGAGGGATATTCTTAATCTCAATAAAAGCTATGTGTTTTTTAGAGAGCTTGAGACAAGACCAATCACATCTTTTGGCACTGAGGTAGTGGACGGAAGGACTATAGCTACTGACAAGAGGTTTTTTCCAATGGGTACACTTGCATTTTTGCAATTTGAAAAGCCTGTATTCGATGGTCCGGAATCAAGACACCCATCCGGATGGAAAAAGGCATCAAGATTTGTTCTTGATCATGACACAGGAGGAGCCATTAAAGGAACCCACAGGGTCGATCTTTTTTGGGGAAGCGGCAAAGAAGCCGGCCAGAGTGCGGGGGTAATGAAGCAGTGGGGAAAGTTATTTTATCTGGTTCCAAAAGATAGTCTTATAAACAAATTTAAGTCTGCTGGAAACTGATATTACCTCAATCTATCACCGTCCCATTTTTCTAGATAAGTAAAATCTTCTACAGGTTTTCTGTTTAATTTGGTAATTTGTTTTACAGGTTTTCCCATAGGTATTATTGCTGCAATTGCAATGTGCCTGGGAATATTTAAATAATCCTGAATCGCAGGTTCATTTGAAATTGGAATAGTTGTAATTCTTCCTCCTAGTCCTTCATTTCTTGCTGATAACAAAATGTTCCAAACAAATGGATAAATTGATGCACCGCTTACAAGCCCCATCCTGTCCAGGTTCTGATCCATCGCTGCAACTACTTTTAGGTCTACACAGACAATAAGTATCACAGGTGCATCAACATAGGTCATGTGAAATTTAGGTGAAGGGGGAGTATTTACTATGTCCTGCTCAGTTACTCCACTGGGGTCAATTGTATTCCATGGATTTTCTCCGGCTATTCTTTGTGCCGCATATTTCTTTGCTCCCGGAACAGCAAGCTCGGCTATCTTTTCTTTCGACTCCTGATTTCTAATGACAATAACTTTCCAACCCTGTCGGTTCCCTCCGCTTGGAGCAAAGCGGGAGTTGTCTAGTACTTTATAAATAACCTCATCTGTTACAGGATCGTCTGTATATTCTCTCGCAGAGAAAGTTGTGTGCATTACTTCATAAAGTTCCATACCTAATACCTCAGTTATTTTTTGAATTATTAATTACATTAACCAGAAAAATGAATATCTGAAACCTTATATAAATAATTGCATCGTATTTATATAATGGGATTTCAGGAGGGGTATATGAGAAAAGTATTAGTTTTGATAGCAGTATTTATGGTAGTAGGCTGCACACAGTACGCTCAGAAAGAAGCTGCAAAGCCTATGACTGATGTTGAAAAAGCAGGGCAGCTCTGGGCCATGATGCAAAAAGAAGATTATAGAAACACATGGAAGATGTGGCCAGGAAAAGAAGCTTTTTATAAGGGAGCACATCCGCATGGTGCACTTCTTACCACTTATGTGAGTGAGTCCGCATATGATGCCCTGGTTAACAAAAAGGGATCGATGCCAGATGGAGCAATTATCATTAAAGAAAACTACATGCCTGATAAAAAGCTTGGTGCTATAACAGTCATGAAGAAAAAAGCCGGATATAATCCCGAAGCCGGTGATTATTTTTGGGTTAAATTCGGGGGTGACGGCTCAGTTTTAACCAAGGATATGGAAGATGGTTCTAAGCTTGATCTTGCGGGCAAGGTGCCGGGATGTATTGGATGTCATACGGCTGTAAAGGCTAACGACTTTCTTTTTACAGGGCCTATTAAGTAATATTGGTTTTCCCTAACTACCATCCTATGTGCGGCGGATACAAATGTGTGTTCGCCGTTATTAATTTAGATAGATTAAATTATATTAATATTATATAATTTATATATCTATGAGTTATATAATTCTTTACATAATAGCTTCACTATTTATCTGTTTTTTGTTATCGATATTACTTATTAAGAGCTCATTCTTGTTATGGAATCATTATAATACTCGAAATGTTAGTGCTGATCTTTCCATAAAAAATGTATTTATGATTTTTATTCCCACCACTTTTGTTTTATGGATTGGTCTTACTATTTTTATACTAGCAAATCTCAAGATGCACTGATCTGAATTTATGAAACTCCTCGATAGATTAAAAGCCAAATCAGGGTTTATTAAGGGGCTCGACCATGCCGCGATTATTGTAAAGGATATGGACAGGTCTATTGAGTTTTACTCTGAAATATTGGAGCTTGTAATCCTGCATGACGGGAGAAGCGAAGGCGGGGACAAGAAATCATTTTTAGGCACAAAAGATAAATCGCTTATAGCACTGACAGAGAATTCTACTAAGCAAACTGGAATAAATACAGATAACTCAGTTTCACATATTGCATTTGAGGTTGGTGATATAGAAAAGGCAAAAACAAATCTGGAATCCAAGCGCGTTAAATTTATAGAGATCAAGAAAAACTCCAAAGGTGATCCGGTGGCCTATCACTTTTTAGACCCTGATGGGTTTGAATTAGAAATATATAACGATACAGAAAAAGTGGCGCCTTACTGAACTGAACTGTTTAGAAAATATGCCACTACAAATACTTGTGGAATAGTTAGTATTGGAAGCAGAAATGTAATCTTCCACGATTGAGTAGTCTGTTTAATAACCGCTAATTCGGTGTAATCGGTAGCAACACCTGCCATAAGAAACGCAAAGCTGTTTCCGGGTGAGCCTGCCCTGGTAAGAAGATCAGCGGCTATTGGTGTGGAACCCTCCGAGCAAACCTCAATTATAGTTGCAGCTACTAAAGTCAATCCGAGTCCTAATAATGTCGGGCCAAAATAATGCACAAAGTGCTCAGTTGGTACAAATGCTCTAATGGCAGATGCAAGCAGCACACCAAACAGTATCCACCTCACAACCATTCTTGATTCCAGTATGCCGTTTTTGATTATTTCTAGAAATAGTTTTGAATCAAACTTTGTATTATTAAAACTCTTTTTTGCTTCAGACAGAAAATTAAAATCTTTAGAAATTTCGATACGGTTTGGGTTTGCGGGAAGGGTTTGTTTATTCACCAGAGTATCAAAGATATATCCGCTAATAACAGCAATTATCATGGATAGTACAATAAAGGACAGAGTCCATTTAAGACCAATGAGTGCTATTAAAATAAATGTCAGGGAAAAAGAGTTCCAGGGGCTTGCAACAAGAAATGACATCACCTGCCCGATGCTTGCACCACGCTCGTAGAGTTTTGCTCCCACCATTAAAATTCCATGGCTGCAAAGGTCTAAAAAAACTCCGCCAAGAGTAGCCCTAAGAATTCCTTTGAGTGTTCCTCCATTTCCCAGTATGGAAATAATAAATTCGCGCGGGATTTTTGAAAGAAGCCCTACTGAAAGCGCACCAAGTAAGATTCCCCACCAAATGGTTTTTAACAGCTCCAGTACTGAACTGCTGAGTGTATTTAACCACGGTACATTTTCTACTACAGAATAAAAGAGAAAATATATAGAACAGAGGATCACTACTATTATTAGAGAACCCCAGAAAAGATAATCTATACTTTTCTTGTCACCCGGAGTATGGCAGCAGGCGTGATCGCTTGTGTGTTCATGTTCCATACTTATATTATATGTTGTATGAAATAAAAGTTAATTAAATATAACTTTTATGCTATTTCATACATGCCATCAATAATTTTTTTCCACATCTGCGGCATCTCACCCAGCATATCTATGGCAGTGCTTTCAATTATGGGTTTTTCAACTTTCTGTTCTTTAACCTTAATATCAACTATTTGAGGTTCGTTTAGTGGCTTACCTATTTGAGATACGAGACTTACATAAGCCTCCTCGGCATAGCCGTTATCCACTATTGTTTTGCATAAGTCGTTTGCAAACAGGTTATAAAGTTTGCCCACATGATTTATGGGATTTTTACCGGCAACCGCCTCAAGGGTCATAGGTCTGTATGGAGTAATAAGCCCATTTGCCCTGTTTCCCCTACCAACCTGGCCGTCATCACCATGTTCTCCACTCGTGCCTGTTACTGTTAAATAAATACTCTCTTGTTCATAACTATCTGCCGTGTTTATATAAATTTCATAACTATTTTTAAACCAATCCTGTTCTTTAATTAATTCTCTTATTTGTTTTATTTTATCTATATAATCGTTTAGGTCGTTTATGTACTTGTCTACAGTGGCTACTGCAAGGGTTATTTTTATATTATCATGCTCCCTTACCCCCATAACCTTTATATCTTCTCCAATAAAAGGGTATTTTTTCTTTATTTTATGGCTGTTTAGAAATTTTTCGATGCTGTAAACAACCTCCTCAGTCTCATCGAATGGATAAAACCCCGTGCCAATAGAAGTATCGTTGGAAAATGGAACCTGCTCAGGACCGAACCTGCTGAAAAGCTCGGTTAGCTCAGAACTTCCGGGTCTTATCTTTATTTTTAGCTCAATGCTGTTTTCAACATTCAAATTTCTTATTGTCCGGCTTAAATAATTTAATATTGCCTCCCTGGCAACTTCTTCCACAGGCAGAACCTTCCCGTTTTTTTCCATAGTAGCTCTGCCAGCGATTATTATTTCTATGGGTTTTAGAACCTTTCCTCCTCTGTATACAGGATTGGTTGATCCTCCTACAAGAAGAGCCTTATCTACGTTATGATGCATAATTTTGCCAAATTCTGATAAGTACAGTCTGCAAAGGGCAATAGATACCTGTTCTGCAGCCCTGTCACAGATTGTATCCGGATGGCCTATTCCCTTTCTTTCTACTATCTCAATTTCCTGCTCATGGGGCAGCAGTTGCTCAAGAGGTCTTACAACTATTCCGTTTTGCATTGTTCTGTTTTAGTTATAGCTCTAGCAATAGGATTTTTGTTTTAGTTAGAAATTAGAAATATCTTTCCCTATATTAATAATAACTATCCCTTTTACACAACCAGCTATAATTTGTTTAAAGTTCGGCGCTCTCGCTCTTAATTATACTTGCAACATCATACATTTCTTTTCCCAGAAGATAAATTATATCATCGAGAGTCACAATTCCTTTCAAATTCCCGCTCTTATCTGTTACAGGAAATCTTCTTACACTCATTCCCTTAACTTTTTCAAGTGCTTCATGAAGGCCCATATCTTCATCTAAAGTCATAACTAGCTCACTCATTACATCGTCAACGTATGTTTCTGCCGGACTGAGTCCTCTATTAATTACCCGTATGAGTATATCCCTGTCTGTCACAAGCCCGCAAGGTTTTCCACTATCAATAACTACCACGCAACCAATATTTTTTTCTTCCATCAAGTTTCCGACTTGCTCAATACTGGTTCCCATTTCTACACATATAACCTCTTTATTACAAAATGAACTTATACTCATTTTTATAAACCCCCTGCTGTTAGTCTTATTTATTATATATATCAAAATGTGTGCCAATATGACTCATAAGTTATTTAATGATTTAAGGGGCTTATGTGTTCGATCAAAACTACAACTGTATTGTGTCAAATTGTCATACAATAAAATATGTTTTACAAACCAGTCATAATAAAATCAAGATAATAACTTGAATAGCTAACAATAAAGCCTTATTTTAATGATTAGAAACTATTGTACTGTAAATTACTTTGTTGGAATAAAGTTATGAATGATAAAAAAGAAGAAAGATCGGAAGATGATCTTCAATTAAATCAATTGATTGTAAAAAGCATAGTTTGGATGGTTCTATCTTTTTTTATCCTTGGAGGTCTACTTTTTGGATTTGCGGGCACTTTTAATTGGGAAAGGGGCTGGATTTTCATATTTACTTTTTTTATCTGTATTGTTGTAAATCTCGTAATTCTTTTGAAAGTAAATCCGGAAGTCATAGAAGAGCGTTCCAGATTTCACAGGGATGCAAAGAAGTGGGATATGATCTTGATGTCTATAGGATCGATCTTTATTTTGGGAACATTAGTAGTTGCAGGTCTTGATGAAAAAAACAAATGGTCTGAGCTTTCAGGAGTAGTGTGGCTTTACCTGGGAGTATTCTTATTTGTGATAGGAAATTTGTATATTCTCTGGGCTATGGCTGTAAATAAATGGTTTTCCAAACTTGTGCGTATACAGTCAGAAAGAGCGCATAGGGTAGTTACAGAAGGGCCATATTCACATGTGCGTCATCCGGGTTATGTAGGATGGGCGGTTATGTGGATTGCGATCCCGCTAATTCTTGGATCGCTGTGGGCTTTTGTCCCTGCAGTTTTATCAGTTGTTTTGATTGTAATTCGTACGTCTTTGGAAGATAAAACGCTTCAGTCTGAGCTTCCGGGCTATATGGAATATGTATCGAAAGTTAAATACAGACTTATACCTAAATTATGGTGAGCTTATTTGTAATCACTAATTGGTTGTATTTTACTGTTTAATACAGTGCTGCAGAAACATATCCGACCACTTTATCATAGTCACCTGAAACATCACCAGATGTTGCGTAGTTAAGAATCTGTGCTTTCTTTGCCCCCATCTCTTTAGAAGCCCACAACACAGTGGCAATGGCTCCAATGCCGCATGCCTGTCCAATGCCCTGCTCTTCTGCATCCAGAACTGACTCAGGGTCTAAGGATTCTATCCTATTTATTATTTCTCTGTCCATCTTGTTAGCTGTTTTTTGATTGTAGTAATGTGATAGATCGGAGCTTGCTATTATTATTGAAATTTTATCTTTTAGTACATCAGCAAGTACGTGTCCCAGAGCCTTAGATACTTTCTCATCCTGATTTCTTATCATAATCGGTATTAATTTGAAATCTTCATAGATCACTTGCAGGAATGGTAGTTCAACTTCAATAGAATGCTCGGGGTCCTCAGGGTATTTTAATATTGTTATATCAAACTCTTTATATAGACGTTTTAGAATATCATCCAGTAAGTGTGTGTCTATATCTATATTTCCAAGTGGAGTGCTATATGATGTATGGGGGGAAACGATAATGTCAGCACCGCCTATGTAATGTGAAGGAGATACAATTACAACAGTTTCAGGCTTCACGCCTTTTATGCAATTAAACGCATAGGCAGCCACCTGACCGGAGTATATGTGTCCTGCATGAGGAACAATAATGCCGTATATTTTGGATTCTATTTGGTCTCTCTCTGCAGTATTAAGATAGTTTTCTATACTGATACTGAGTTCATCAGGATCTCTGGGATACCATCTTTGCTCTAAATATGGACGAATGTCTTTCATTGTATAAACACCGGAAGTCGTTTCGATCCCCAGTCTCCGGGATTTTTATCAAAATGGCCTGAAAGCTTCTCTCCACAATTGTTGCAGCATCCTGTTTTATCCAGGTTCCACTTTCCAAGCTCATACCAGTTTCTCTCAATCAAAATATTGTTGCACTTATGACAGTATGTTGACTGACCTTCTGTATCATACACATTGCCTGTATATACATGATTTATACCAATTTCCTTTGCAATGTTCCTTGCCCTGCTTAGTGTTTCAGGAGGTGTTGCCGGCACGTCCATCATCTTAAAATCCGGATGGAACGCAGTAAAATGCAGGGGAACATCGGGGCTGAGATTTTGTAAAAACCATTCAGAGAGCTTTGTTATCTCTTCATTCGAATCGTTATGATCCGGGATCAGAAGCGTTGTTACTTCTATCCACACTTTAGTTTCTGTTTTAAGCCAGATCAATGTATCCAGCACCGGCTGCAACTCGGCAAAACAAATTTTACCGTAAAACTCCTGGGTAAATGCCTTGAGGTCTACATTTACAGCATCAATATTTTTGTAAAAATCTCCCCTCGCTTCTTCGGTTATATATCCTGCGGTTACTGCAACGGTTTTTATATCCAGCTCATGCGCAGCTAAAGATGAATCTATGGCGTATTCTGCAAATATAACGGGGTCATTATATGTGAATGCGATACTCTTGCATCCATGTTCTTTTGCGGCTTTTGCAATTTTTTCAGGTGATGCCGGTGAGGTGAGTCTGTCATCTTCTCTTGCTTTGGATATATCCCAGTTTTGACAGAATCTGCATCCAAGGTTGCATCCGGCTGTACCAAATGAAAGTACGCTCGAGCCGGGATAGAAATGATTAAGTGGCTTTTTCTCAATCGGGTCTATGCAGAAACCAGATGCTCTGCCATAACTGGTTAATACCATCTCGCCATTCTGTGATTCTCTTATGTAGCAAAAACCCTGCTGGCCGTCTTTGAGCCTGCAGTTTCTTGGGCAGAGGTCACACTGAATCCTACCGTCTTCCAGTGTATGCCACCAATCGCCCTTTATTGTATAAGTGTCTATAAAGCTTCTTTCCTTCATAATGGTAATTATAACTCCCCTGATCAGCTTTTAATATATGTTCTTATATTAATGTGTGTACCATTTAGGGAAATTCAAGAGCATCTTAACTCAAGCAGATAGTCGGCAATCTCGTAATGGTCGTTTCTTCCAGCCCATCCTGCGGGAGTAAGAGCATATGCGTCGTCCTCTGCATATATGTCTGCTCCGTTTGAGACCAGAAATTTAACGGTATCAAAATGACCATGATAGGCAGCCCAGTGAAGACCTGTGCCGCCGATTCCTGCAAAGTCAGTTCCCGTCACAAGTACATTGACATCAACTCCTTTTTCTAACAGAAATTCGGCAACTTCTGTTTTGCCGTTTATGCACGAAACAAGATAGGCTGCTATGAGTGATGATTTGTTTTTGCTGAGATCAAATTCTGGATCGGTTTCTTCTTGAGCCCAATGTATGGAGTATTTCTTGTATTCATCCGAGTCTCTAGTTGCAAAAAATGACTTTACAAGTTCGAGATTTCCAAGCCCTGCAATCCAGCCAAAACCCTGCCTCTGCACTTTTGGAAACATTAGCTCAGCTAGCCTGGTTTGGCCATTTAACAACGCACACGCAAATGCGCTCATGCTCCAGTCGTTTGAGATTGCATCTTTTGGGTTTGCCCCGGCTTCTAGGAGAACTGTTCCTATATCCAGCATATAAGAATGATTTCCTGTAATGCTGCTTAGCATCTGAAGAGGAGTATTGCCGGAAGTTACTCCGTCAAGCGCATCTACTTGTG
Organism: Thermodesulfobacteriota bacterium; assembly: GCA_041572575.1. Taxonomy (GTDB): domain Bacteria; phylum Desulfobacterota_D; class UBA1144; order Nemesobacterales; family N074bin48; genus N074bin48. The sequence goes on along the minus strand of JBFFSH010000009.1, from coordinate 15,814 downwards.
CACCGGAGGCGATAAGCAGTTTTGCAACATCGGCAGAATGTTCGTTGAATCTTCCACTCCTGTAATCTATTAGCACATGCATAAGTGTAAGCTGCTTATTTTGTAAATATGAAGCTGGAGTTGTCCACTGTACAAGAGAAGGTTCTATACTTAGAAGTTTTTTTAGCACTTCTGTATCCCCACTCTTAACTGCACTGGTTGCCGAATTCATAAGGGAATCCTTAAACCTTTCCGGAATTTCCTTTTCTACTTTTGTTTTTCTTCTCTCCCTATGCGGGTCGCTCTTTGTCCACCGGTAAAAAAATAGTCTGTATCCGTCAAGGTCACGAATACCAAACAGCCGCATTCCGCCTGAGTCCTGCGGCTTAAAAATTATCTGGGCGTTTCTGCTTTTATAAAACTCAAACAGTTCATCTACATCGTTTACCAGAAAATTGAGAGATGTGTCTGAGTTCTTCCCCTCGCCTGAAATGAAATCCACTGATAGTTCATTTATGCTCACTCCGCCGCTTTCAGGTTTTCCTTCGATATAGTAGCGTGGGCTGAAACCAAGCACGCAGATATAGTATTCCATTGCTGCTTTTACGTCTTTTACCTTTATGCATGGAACCAGACTTTCGATATTTTTTTTATTTATTTCGTTGGTCATTTTTTGGGCAACTCAAAATCAATAATGTAAAATCATAACTGTTATTAAATTTGAGATCAATTTAATTTGCTTATGAGATCAGGGCTTGCACAACTGCCCTTACACGGGGGCAAAGCGCCGCACTGGCTTTTCAGCCGGATGACAAGACTGGCAAGGGAGATTACATGTCATATTGTCGATGAATTCGGCCCGAGAGAGATGCTTGGTAGACTGTCCGATCCATACTGGTTTCAGGCGTTTGGGTGTGTACTCGGGTTTGACTGGCATTCTAGCGGAGTGACAACCACAACATGCGGGGCGGTTAAAGAAGGTATAAAGGAACTCGAAAGCGATCTGGGTTTCTATGCATGTGGCGGTAAGGGTGCGACTTCCAGAAAGACTCCCTCAGAGATAAATACAAAGTGCGATAAACTAGCCAAGGAACCGGATGATCTTGTCTATGCATCTAAGATGTCTGCTAAGGTAGACAACTCTGCGCTTCAGGACGGGTTTACTCTGTATCACCACTGTTTTTTCTTTACTGATGACGGGTGGACTGTAGTACAGCAGGGTTTTGATGAGTCTAAGAGGACTGCAAGGCGGTATCATTGGATAAGTTCTGAACTGGACAGTTTTACCGTAGAACCGCACAGTGCAATTTGTTGTGATAAGACCAAGCCTACATTAAATCTCGTTGCTAATGAGAGTAAGGATAATACTAGCATCATGACTGAGCTTGCAAATCTTCCGCCTGATAAATTGCAAAAAGACTTACAGAAACTTCCTAACTTAGTCATGCCTGACAGACATCCAGTGACTATAGAGGATGTAAACTCCAGATATCTTAAAAAGATTTTTGAAAAGACTTATGAATCAGCGCCAAAGGATTTTGAGAGTCTGCTTGGTATTGAAGGAGTCGGGCCTAAGACCCTAAGAGCCCTTTCGCTTACTGCCGAAATAATCTATGAAGCCAAAGTCAGCACTAAAGACCCTGCCAGATTCTCCTTTGCCCACGGCGGAAAAGACGGCACGCCTTATCCCGTTGATATAAATACATACGAAAAAACGATTGAGGTTTTAAGTAACGCTCTGGATAAATCAAGAGTTGATAGGAGTGAAAAGATAAAGGCATTAAAAAGATTGGGTAGGTTTAGCGGTGGATATGCTACAGCTTAATGTTACCATCTATATAAAAATATCATGCCCACAGACCAGAAAATAGATTATATTGAATTTCCTGCTAGTGACTTAAATGCGGTGCAGGAGTTTTATGAAAAGACGTTTGGTTGGAAGTTTACTGATTACGGGCCTGAGTACAGGGCTTTTACTGATGGGAAATTAGACGGCGGGTTTTATAAATCTGATAAACACTCCGTAACTGAAAACGGGGCCGCACTTATAGTCCTATATGCTTCTGATCTTGAAGAAACACAGGAAAAGATCATATCTAACGGAGGCAAAATAGTTAAGGAAACGTTCTCATTTCCCGGCGGCAGGCGCTTTCATTTTTCAGACCCCAATGGAAATGAGATTGCGGTTTGGTCAGATAAGTGAACTGCTCTCTGTAATACTAGATTTTCTTACCCTTTATAACTCTGTAAAGAATTAGAAGTAACATCGCTCCGCCAACAGCGATTACAATGCTTCCAAGGTTAAAACCACTGAAGCTGCCAAAGCCAAGCTGCGTACTTATATATCCTCCTACCATTGCACCCAGAATACCAATTATAGTAGTTGCTATAAAACCCCCGGGGTCTTTACCAGGCATGAGGAATTTTGCTAATGCTCCAACAATTAATCCTAAAACTATCCAGCTTAAAATTCCCACTTGTTTTCTCCTTTAAAAATTAATATTATATTATAACTTAAACATCATAAGTGGGGAAAAGTGACATGAATATTAGACTAGCAAGTCCCAAAGATGCAAAACAAATTGCTCAGGTTCATGTTGTATCGTGGAAAGAGGCATACAAAAACATAATGACCGAGAAGACCCTTTCTTCTATAACAGTTGCAAAGCAGAAAAAGGAGTGGGATACATATCTTGAGGATGAGCATGCACAGACACTAGTAGCAGAAAAAGATGGGAGGATAGTGGGTTTTGTTATTTTTGGAGATACATGGGATGAAGACCTGGAAGATAAGTCGGATAGTTCATATGAAATTTATTCCATATATGTAGACCCGGCAGAATTTGGAAATGGTATTGGTACAGAACTACTTACTGAAATGAAGAAACATGAAAAGAGAAACCATATCTATGTCTGGGTTGTTGTTGAGAATAAATGGGGGCAGTTTTTTTTAAAGCACGGATTCAAACAACAAAAAAAGACACTAAAGGACTTTAACTTTAAGGGCGAATTATTTCCAATTATCAGATATAAGAAATAATTATCAATAACACTAATGAGTATAGATTTAGAAAACATTTCAGATTTATCCCGCTGGGAAGTAATTGAAATTCCACTTCCGTCTGGAACAAGGAGCAGTAAGGGTCTATGGACTAGAGGGGAAGATATTTTTATTGAGGCTACAGGAAAGAGAGGCGTTAGAGCCCTGATACATGAATGGAAAATTAATGGGGAAAAACCCGAAAAGATTTCTTTTGGCAAGGCAGCTTCATATGCTGTTTATGGATTGAATAAAAATGGATTTTGCGGACAGACATTCAGGGGAGAATCCAGCACGCCAGTTATTTGGGACGGTAAATCATTAGAACCTACTTCGCTTAATACAGAGGGCTGCACAGAGGGATTTAGTGTATGGGGCAAGATAGTTGGGGTATTAGAAGTGCCAGATGAAGAGGATGATTGGGATACTGAGCAGAGAGCGGTATTGTGGAACGATAAGGGCAAGGCCACATGGCTTGGCCCGGAGGGTCTGCCGTCATATGCGGGACATACAGACGGGCTGGTGCAGGCAGGACATGTGTGCTGGGACGGCGGGGATAGAAGATTTGCCTGCATGTGGAGGGGTGATGAGCAAAGTTTAGTAAAACTTCATCCTGATCACTGCCTTGTATCTGAGGTAAACGGAGTTGATGGTGACTTGCAGTTTGGATACATAGGAATTGCTAAGGGCAAAAATAGTCTCGATACATATCATCCCGCAATCTGGTATGGCAGTGCTGAAAGCGTAGTTGATCTTATTCCGTCAGAAGACTATAAAGGTGGAGATGTGTTCCATTCTTGCAAAAATATACAAGCCGGCTCTGTATGGAAAGATGTTAACCGAAATGATTCACCAACAGATGAGAAGGCCTGCATTTGGCAGGAGTCTGCTAAAAGCTTTGTTCTGTTGCATGAACTGCTCGAACCAAAGTTTATAAGATCTCAAGCTAATAACATTTCTGTTCTGGAGGATGAAATTATTATTGTTGGATCAGCCTGGATAGGAAGTGCAGACAGCAGAGCGGTAGTATGGAGATATAGTTAATAAACTATATGACTACTAAATTACCTGCGGATGATATTAGAGATAAATTGATACTGGATTATAGAGATGACCAGTATGCTGATACTGTTAAAATATTAAATTTAACTACTAATATCTCTGACAGGACTATACGCTGTATTATCTTTCTTGCTAATGGAGATATTGAAAAACTTAAACATTATACAGCGTGCGCGGATCGAGATTACAGAGACGTTATTTACTGGGCGGAGTATTTTGAAGGTGCAGATAAAACCAAACCAAGAAGAGTCAGAAACTTTAACAAGCCATTTGGTAAGGAAGAGTTTTGAGCACAAAATTAACAAAAGACAGTCTAATGGAGTGCAAGAAGCATGGGGAGAATAGACCTGCATTTGTCTGTAAACACTTACAAAATGGAGAAGGTGTCGGATTTATTGAATCTCAAGATACTTTTGATCCTGAATGGCCTTTCAAGAATACATGGTGTGCGGACTGTGAAAAGGTTTTAGTGTTAGAGGGTGAATGGAACAATGTGTCTGAAAACTTTGCAGGTGTCATGGCTATTTGCGAAGGATGTTATCAGGATATTAAGAAAAGGAATAATCGCAGTTGAGTATATTGTCAAAAAATAAAAAGAATGCTGAAATTCATAGATTTATTTCGAATCGAATAGGTAAAGAGTATGAAAGTAAAAGCTATGATGAGCTTTCAATGCTTGATGAAACTATAGAGCATGAAATTTTTGAAAATGGAATTAGAGTAATTTACTATGCCGGGCTTTATAATAAAAAAGAAAACGGGGATTTGCACATAAGCATCGATTTTCATTCCGAACTTCCTACTTTTCTTGGAATTAAACCTACATATCAGTTCAAAAAACGTCCGGATGGGACGGTGTATTATTGATTATATATATTTAATTACTCATGTTTTTTGATCTATATTAATAAATACTTATAATATGCATCACTACAGTTCACTGGGACCGAGTAATGGATGATGAAATAAAAGAATTAATAGATGCGTATATAGAATTTGAAAAGACACCTCAGGGTTCGGATAAAAGAGAGGGGCTCTTCTGGACTTTTGAAAAGTTTGACGAACTTAGTTCTGAAAACCCACAATCCCTTTGGGAGGCGCTTCTTGAAATATTAAACCGTATACCGTCTCATGAAATAGAGGGCATGATGGCAGCAGGGATCCTGGAAGATTTTATAGATAATCATGGTGTGGAATTTGTAGAAATCATAGTTAATGAGGCAAAAAGGAATTCCCGACTTTGTACACTCTTAGGTGGAGTGTATGAATGCAGTACTGATACCGTGTGGGTACAGATTATGAATGTGCGTGGGGATGAGTGGTAAATTGTTGCAGCACATATTTTATATAAATAAACTTTAAAATTAGTGAAATTCCGACTGATATAAAAATCGTGGAAAAAATAACAGGCAAATAAAAATATCTATCCCAATTAAGCGGGGTAAGCAATAAAGGACCTGAAACTATAATAGAAGTTAATATTAGTATTAAATATGGCAAATATTTTTTATTACCTTTGATAAAATAAACAGATTTCTTTAATGACAAAACTACACCTACTAAAAATAACCCGATATTGAATATAATTGCACTTTTGAAAGTCAATGTTGAATATTTGTTGAAAATATTACTTGTCACGATTTTTGTTCTCTGAACAATCCCCTTTTCTGTCAGATCAGCTTTATTATTATTTTTTCTCTGATTTGTTGATTCATGAATTCGCCATTTAAAAATAGCAACAGTTCTATCTATTGTATTATTGTACAAAAATGGGTTATAAGAAATGAATGTTGAAAATGATGTGATAGTTAGAACCATCACTATGAATGCTAAAATTAGAATTTTGATTTTAATAACAACATTTGTTAGATAAGCTGAGAAAAACAAAATTATTGTAAACAATACTGTTCCAACACCAAGGAGTGCAAATCCGTTTAGCTTTATTCCCCCTGTGATTCCAATAATTACCCCTATTGAAGTCATAATTATTAATAAAAAAATAAGTCTTGTCTTGTTCTCTCGTATAGGATTATTTTCCGATATTAAAATCCTTGAAGCTATGTATATCAAAATTGTCACAACGATAATAAAAAATAATAATGCTGATTCGGACAATGCTCTTGTTAAGTGTATTGCAAGATAGTTATTCGATATTAGTAAAATAAAAAGTATATAGGCGCTCAGTACTCCAAAATATTTTCTTGCGATATAGAACAGAAGAAAAATAGATAATACCGCCATGACTGTCATTGGAGTTCTGGCAGTTTTTAATAATTCTGGCTTTGGTAAAGCACCTTGTGCAATATTTGTTTGTCTGTCAAGACTGAAATTCCATGGATTATTTATCTGATCTGTTCCAAAACCACTAAGCTTTCTTGCAAAACCTATAATGTATCTTGTCACAGGTGGCTGAGTAAGTGTCCAATATCCTGGTTCCCATATCTCAGATTGTGTATTTCCATCTATGAGTGCATCAAAATATATGCTTGTTGTAATCCACTGGCTTTCATCAGGGTGAAATTTAATTAGTTCTATATTTGATAAATACAAATATGAGGTGATAAGAATTATTAATAAGTATTCCAGGTACTTGATATATTTTTTAATAGTTAGCATTTTTGAGAGTATATTATATTAATCATAAACAATTTTGTATTAATAATATATGGGATTAGATTTAGTCGAATTAATAATAAGCATTGAAGAAGCTTTTGATATATCTGTTGATGATGAAGAGGCTGGCAAAGTAGTCACTGTTAATGACTGTTATAAACTCATCCTAAGTAATCTTGCCAATAATAATGATAAATCCTTGAATAATGAGCAGGTGTGGGGGATTATGAAAAATTTAATTATAACCCAACTCGGAGTAAAACCTGAAGAAGTGGTACCGGATGCAGAATTTGTAAAGGATTTTGGGGCGGATTAAATATGAAATATTTTTACTTATTATTAATAATAACTTTTAGTCCCATTATTTCCTATGCTAAATGTATGCCGAAACATAATATATTATCCGAAGTACAAATAATAGATTGCAATGGAGTTTCATTTTATTCATCTCCAACTCTTCAAACATTTGGCGATGATATAAAAGGTAGTTCAAGAATGGACAAACAAAACAAAAGTGTTTTAGGTACTATCATTACAGCTAAAATAATCAATAGTGAATCATTTTGGAAATATCCATTCAAAAGCACAAGAGAATCAAAGGCATTTGAAATCGGTTCGATAAGGTTATTATTTGTAAATGATAAGCCAGAAACTGTATGTCCTGAAACAATTGATAGAGTTGATAGAACAGAAAACAGGAGAATTTATATAACACTAAATATGTGTTGTGATACATCTCCAAAAGAAGGTTTGTGTCTACTTCCTTACTCACTACCATTAGTAACAGAAGAACCTAATCCAGAAAAGTGGTATAAGCTCAGGGAGGGCGATACACTATCAAAATGAATACTTCCATATAAATGCTATTTGCACTCCTAATAATCCTAATAGTCCTTGCAGTTGTCTATTACATAGTAGCAAACCGACCTAATACCTGGCCCTCGATAAGAATAGGACTAAGAGGCGCTTCGGTCATATTTTTATTCTTGGCGTTATTTGTTTGTTTTTTGCTGTACAAGCAGGGCACTGCCAAATCAGACCTGGAAAAGATCATCCCGGTTTATCCTGCTGCAAAAACCACTTCTTGGGTGCCTCCAATAAGAGCCGAGCAGTACTGGCTGTTTGAAACAAAAGATAATCTCAATCAAATCTCTGATTTCTATAAAGTACTGGAAAACGATCCTCAATGGGAAGTAATCAATGGGTCGGGAAACGGTATGCTTTTTCTGAAGTTTTTGAAAGAAGATATTGAGATTACTCTACTTGCTCTAAGAAAAGATGATAAAACAGAAATGAGCTATAATTTTAAAAAAGCTGAATAGGATAAATTTATTATTTTGAGTAACAAGGCGATTAACAACTGGAATAAAAAAGTTCATCCGCATGGCGAGTTAATAAAGCTCAATGAAAGGCTTTGGTATGTGACAGGCTCACTGCCGCACGGAAACGTCCCCAGAAATATGGTTATTTACAGGCTGGACAGCAGAGGGCTATTGATACACAGCGCGGTTGCTTTAAAAGAAGAGTATATGCAGCAGGTTGAGGAGCTTGGAAAACCTGAGTATATGATTGTTCCAAATAAATTTCACAAGCTGGATGCTCCGCTGTTTAAAAAGAGATATCCAGATATAAAAGTTATCTGCCCATCAACAGTTAAAGCAAATGTAGAAAAAAAAATCCCAGTAGACTTTTTAGTGGAAAATGTAGCAGATGAGATAGGGATAGAGTATCATACAGCTACGGGATTCAGACCGGGTGACTTCGCCTATGAGCTTGATGTTGCGGGAGGTAAGGCGCTTGTGTTTTGTGACCTACTTTTTAATATGCAGCACCTAAAAGGAATAGACGGCTGGATATTAAAACAAATAGGGAGCACGGGATTTTTTGGCCCTACCTGGCTTGAAAAACTTCTTATGAAAGATAAGATGGCCATCAAACAGCTTTTTCTAAATCTCTCTGAAATTACAGACTTGAAGGCAATTTTAGTTGCACATGGAGATCCTGTTCTGGAGAATTGTAATGAGAAATTAAAAGAAGCTGCATCACTTTTGTGATTGTTTGGTTTAAATATAATAAATTATAAGGAGATAAACGATGATAAAGAAAACGCTTTTAGCACTAAATATATTGTTTTTAGTACTGGCATTTGCCAAGGTTACGCTTGCAGACGATGATGATGAATTTATACCAAAGCTTAATGTGTCGGGAAAGGGTGAAATAATGATAGAGCCTGATTTAGCATTTGTAAGCATAACAGTGGAAACAAAAGCTCTAACGGCGGCTGAAGCTGCTAAGCAAAATGCTTCTAAAACACAGGCAGTACTAGATGCCATTAAGGCTATCATTGGCAAAGAAGATAAGGTTACTACAACAGGCTATAACCTTAACCCTTACCACGAATATAACAACACCACAAAGAAGTCTGAGCTTAAAGGCTACACCGTTACAAACAGCCTGAATGTTGAAACAAAGATGCTTAAAAAACTTGGTGAAATAATAGACAAATCTATTGCTGCGGGTGCAAATAATGTTGGTTCTGTGAGTTTTAGCGCATCAAAAAAAGACAGTGTTAGAAAGGATGCCTTGGCAATAGCCGTAAAGGACGCCAGAAGCACAGCAGAAGTAGTAGCAGGTGCAGCGGGTGTAAAGATTGTAAGAATTCTTAGCATATCTCCTTCATATCATTACCCAAGTCCTATAAGACGGAATTTTAAGGTTGCAAATACCATGGCCGCCGAATCCATTCCTACTCCAATTGAAGCGGGCGAACTTACAGTAAGTGCAAGTGTTAATATTGTTTTTAAAATTGAGTAAATAGCATTTTTTTATGAATATTGAATCAATTGAACATCTTTATGATCATAATTAACAGATAGTAAATATATGATTATGGCAGAAATACCCAAAGAATTAGAAAAAGAAGTAAATAAATGGCGAAATTTTGAAAGGAAGAGGCCTGAAAATATTATTAAACAAGGCCCGGGGCAGGAATCAATATGGGACTATCCAAGGCCTCCAAAAGTAGAGCTATTTACAAAGAAAATCAAGGTTGAATTTGCCGGAAAAGTGATAGCTGAAACTACCAAGAGTTATAAGGTCATGGAAACCTCAAGCCCTCCATGCTACTACATCCCACAAGAAGACATTCAGATGGACTTTTTATTTAAGAGTGCATATAAAACACTTTGCGAATGGAAGGGGAGCGCAAGATACTGGTCTATAAACGTAGATGGAAACATTTCCAAAAACGCGGGATGGAGCTATCCAGTACCATGGGAGGGATTTGAGCAGATAAAAGATCATATTGCGTTTTTTGCAGGCAGGGTGGATGGCTGCTATATAGAAGACGAAAAAGTAGTGCCCCAGGCAGGGGATTTCTATGGTGGCTGGATTACTTCTAATATAGTGGGACCATTTAAGGGTGATTCGGGTACTGAGCATTGGTAAGCGCCCCTAGTTATTGATAAATCAGAAAGAATTTAAATCATCCAGCCTTAAAAGCCATTGACTTAATCGCTCAAATGAACTAGAATTTAATTAATGGGGTATGAAAACCCATCTAATTATGGAAGACGGTAAATATCGAAGTAGAAACAGGTGTTTGTATAGTAATTATACAAATGCCGCTCTCATAAATCTTAATCCACAACCCAATACAGTTATATCCAGAGGATGAACAATGATAGATGAGCTGCGCGCTCTAAAGCTTATCAAAGAGCGTTTTGGAGAAAACTACGAAGGTGTGGCAATTGGTATTGGGGATGATACCGCCGCAGTTTGCACGAATCCGGATAATTATCTGCTTTCTACAACTGATTCTCAGGTGCAAGGGGTTCATTTCACCAAAAATAGCATTTCTGCAAGAGAACTTGGAAGAAAAGCCGTGGCAGTATCTGTAAGTGATATTGGCGCTATGGGTGGCACTGCCAGATACATTTTAGCAACGGCGGGGTTTTCTGAGAACGAGGATGAAAATTTCATGAATGAATTCATGGATGGTTTTAAAGACGCAGAACAGGAGTTTTCTGTAAAGCTAATAGGCGGTAATTTAACCTCGGCAGACAAGTTATTTGTGGATATCACGGTACTTGGTGAAGTGAAAAAAGAGAATGTTGTAAAAAGAGAGGGCGCATCTACCGGAGATATGATTTTAGTAAGCGGCACTCTTGGAGACTCTGCGCTTGGCGTAAAAGTTCTAGAACGAAATAAGGATTTTCATAATGGTGACAGTTTTCTCATAAACAGACACAACTGTCCTACTCCACGCCTATTGCTTGGCAAAGAACTTGCAATAAGAAAGCTTGTTAGTTCGATGATAGATGTGAGTGACGGGCTTGTTCTAGACCTTAGTAGAATTAGCACAGATTTTGCATTAGGTGCAGACATAAAAATGGAAAGCATTCCTCTATCAAAACAATATAAAGAACAAGTATCAGATTATTGCGATGATAAATATGAATTAGCTATAAGCGGTGGAGAGGATTATGAGCTTCTATTTACGTCACAAAAACAAAACAAGGACCAAATCTTAGCACTTTCTGCAGAGATTGGGATTCAAATTACAGAGATTGGAACTATTACAGATAAGGCAACTATAAATTTATTAAATCCTGACGGATCAAAAAAAGAGATAGAAAAAAGGGGGTTTGTTCACTTTACCGCTTAAATGGAAGATATATCGCTTAGTTATAATATCATTTTAATTTTATTATTACTTTTTCTTTCAGGGTTTTTCTGCGTAGCAGAGGGATCTTTATTTTCACTGGAAAAACATCACATAGACAAACTTTTAAAAGAAGGCAGGAAAAGCTCATTAATTATACAGAGACTGCTAAAAGACCCATTTAAGCTTATTATTACAATACTTTTTGCAGATGAAGTGGTAAACGTTGCCTACTCAAGTGTGATTGGACTTACAGTGGGCAGTTTTATGACAGGCTATCCTGAAACCTATGTTACATTAATTTCCATTGCCATAGCTTCTCCAAGTCTGTTATTACTTGGAGAAATTGGTCCAAAAACCCTTGGAGTTAAGTATCCAAGGCTTCTTGCAAGCATTATTTCCTATCCGCTTAATATATTTCACATAGCCATTACACCGATAAGATGGGTAATAATGATTCTATCGATTGGGTTTACAAGGTTATTTGGAGGAAATATACAGTACGAGCATAAAAAAGGCTATTCAATAGATGAAGTAAAGGCTCTTGTTGGGCTTGGAAGCGATGAGGGAATTATAACCGACATTGAAAACAGACTTGTAGACAACCTCTTTAAACTTGAAAAAGTACCGTCATATAAAATCATGACTCCTGCTGTCGATTGTTTTTTCCTTCCTTCATTTCTCTCCCCTCAAAGCGCAGTTTATGAGGTCAAGAAGGCAGGCTTTTCAAGAATACCGGTATACAGCGGTGATAAGGATAATATTATAGGAATTTTATATGCAAAGGACCTGTTATCTATTGATGCAGAAAAAATAAACGGTACAAATCTCGAAAGTATTCTAAGGCCGCCTAACTTTGTACCAAGAACAAAGATGGCATTCGAACTTCTTACACAGTTTCAGCAGGAAAGAAAGCATCTTGCTATCGTAGTTGATGAGTATGGAAGGATGGATGGAATTCTCACAATGGAAGACATACTCGAAGAACTTTTTGGTGAGATAGAAGACGAAAGAAGAGTCATAAAAGAAAAGGTTGTACGTCGTGACGGAAATGGATTTATTATCCCGGGTAGCGTAAAGATAGATGAATTTAATGAAAATTATCTGTTTCCTGTGCTTAGGTATGGAGGCATAGAAAATCTATCTGAAGAAATTGAGCGTTCTGAGCTTCCATCTGAGGAGTTTAGTGAAACGCTTGGAGGATTTGTATTTGATCAGTTTGGAAGGTTTCCAAAAGAGGGTGAGCAGGTTGAATATAACAACATTATATTCACAGTTCATAAGATTTTTAAAAAAAGAATTGCGGAGATTAAAGTTGAACGCAACAGGAGTGAGGTAGCAGATGTCGCTTGAGATAGTTATAGGATTAATAACTTTTTTTCTTTTTCTACAAGCGCTTTTTGCAGGCTCTGAAATAGCGCTTATATCATGTGATAAGGCTGTAATAAAATCACTTGCCGATTCTGGATCCAAGAGGGCAAAGCTTGTACTAGAATCATTTTTAGATATTGAAAAATTTATAAGTACCACGCTTGTAGGTATTAACCTCTCACTAATCACTAGCACAGTGATCCTGACGTTTTATATACATAAACATTACGGCAAGGGAAGTGAGCTTTATACTGTCCTCATTCTATCACCACTAATTGTTATATTTGGGCAGGTTGTGCCTAAAGCCATATTTCAGAAACGAAGAAACAGCATCATACTCTGGGCAATTTATCCTATCTGGGTAGGTTCAAAGGTTTTCTACCCGATACTGCTTGTCGTTAATGTATTTACGAGGAAGATTTTAAATCTAATTGGTAAAACTGAAAACGCTTTTATAACAAGAGAGGAGCTTATAAATGTAATTGAGGGAGATAGATCAAAACCGGTAACTGATAATAAGAAGCGAATAATAAAAAGGATATTCCGTTTTTCTGAAACCACAGCGGATGAAATAATGATTCCTTTAATTGAAGTTAGAGCAATCGATGAAAATGCCACAGTTAAAGAGGCTATTGCAATTATCAATGAAACGGGGCATTCAAGGATTCCAATATACAGCGAAAGAATAGATAATATTACCGGGATGCTCCACTCGTTTTATATACTGGGTGCAGAGCCATCGGACAAAATTAATATATATGCCCAGCCGCCGTTCTTTGTGCCTGATTCCAAAAGAGTCGATGAGCTTATGGATGAGATGAAGACCGGAAAGGGTGGGATGGCAATAGTGGTAGATGAATACGGCGGGGCAATAGGCGCAGTTACACTTGAGGATATACTGGAAGAAGTTGTTGGTGAGATCGAAGATGAATATGATAAGGGTACAAAATTTTGGAGAAAAATATCTGACAACGAATATCTATTGAATCCTAAGATAGAAATAGAAGTCATAAACGACGATCTTGGCCTTGAGCTTCCGGAGGGAGAAGGGGATTATGAAACACTTAGCGGATTTTTATTTATGAAATTTGGCTCTATTCCCAGAGTGAGTGAAAAGATAAAACACAATAATCTTCAGTTTAAAATTGAGAAGGCTACAGTAAGATCAATTGAGGAAGTGAGGCTTAAGATTACTAAATAGTATATTTAGATTACCTCTCCAAATACCGGGAATTCAATAGAAGGAAAATCCTTATCATTTGTTTTTAGTTTTATAGAATCGTTGAACTTACCTATTTTTATTTTATCAATATTAGGTGTAACAATTATTTCAAAGACTGCTGTTTTACCCTGGTTTGGTATATTAATTACTGAAGCAGAACCTTGTTCGGGGGTTCTTTTTATACTCAGATATTCAGGAACTGATTCAAACTCGATTTTAAAATCTTCACCCTTATGTTTATATATAAAAACAGATTGATTTAGAAAATTTAGAAGCTCTTTTTTAGCAAGTATTTCCTTTTTATCAATAACCCCATAGTTTATCCCGGGTGGATTTGCATAAACTTTTTCTTTTAGAAATGTATAAACAGGAATCCTGATTTTTTCATCCTCAGTTTCTATTAACAGACTGTTTTGTGTCATTCCGGCTTCTGACTCAGGATTAATTTTGGCTGAAATTTTGTAGGTATTTTCTTTTTCATCTTTACTAAATTGTGCAGTAAACAGATCTGAATCACCCTTCACTTGTTTAATCTCAAAAGGCTTACCATCTCTGCTTTTAAGAATAATGGAGCCTACTTTTTTGTCTGTCTCCCATCTGAAAGCGCTTAAAAAAATTGCTTCTCTTGGATCAAATGTAAACCTTGATTCCACTTTGCCAGATATCCCAATTAGTATTTCGGGATTACTCTTATTATTCGTGTGAAGTTTTGCAAGTCCATTTACTTCACCATTAAAAGTGGATGTATCTAACTCAATAGTTACTTCACCTGTAGATTTGGCGTGTATGGATTTTTTAGATTTTACAATTAGTCCCGGAATAGTGAATTCAATTAATGTAACTGCCAGTTCTTTATCTGCATTATTTTTTAATTGTAATGACTTTTTTACTAAAGTGCCTCTGTTAACTGAACCAAATTCAATTTTATTTTGGCTGAGTGTGACATCAGCAGCACTGATATCAGTAAGTAAGAGAGGGCTAAGAAATAATAGTAATAATAGAAATTTATTTATCAAAATTTGAATTGATAGTTAGATGAGTGAATTGAAAAAGGGCCGGTAAATACCGGCCCTTTTTAATTAATTATTAATTATTAAATATTAAAGTCCTGCATCTGCGTCTACAAACCAAACCTGAGCATGTGGTCTGCCATTTGTGTTCCATACCCAGAAATAATCTGAAAGGCTTGGGTCAAAAAGAGGTGTTCCCTGTACTTTAAGGAGTTCATTTGTGGCTTTTGTGAAACTAGGTTCGCCTTTACCTGTGTATCTGGTTTTAACAAATGCTGAGGAACAAACAATGTCATCGTCAGTAAGCGTTGGATCCTGTGCGCATGCATATGCGGAGATACCACTACCAGGTTTTCCAACTAGTCTTACGAATACATCATATTCCATGCTCACATCTGATGGAAGCTGAAGAAGTGCACCGTCGTCGTCACAGGCATTGCTTTCCAGTACTCTCCAGTCATCGCCGGGTACTAAGAAAATTTTATTTCTTCTATCTAAATCTGCAAATGTGTCTCCTGTTTTTACATCATCAACAAAGTTTGCAAGTACTGCTATACGCTGAGCATTTTCGCTCTTTGGGCAGTTTTCATAAGCAATAATATTAACGCTCCAGGATTTGTTTTTAGCAATGTCGCCATTACCACCTTTAGCTGCAAATGAATCACTTACTCCAACTACTCCTAATGATAAAACAAAAACTGCTACTGATAATATTTTTTGGAGCTCGCATAGGACAGCAAAGTATACTAAGCTGAAACTATGCAAAAGAAGTTACTTAAGAATACAAAACTATCAAATAGTAAGATAAGCAAGCTAATACAAATGTTTGTATTGGAAGTGCCGGCATGTAAAGC
>JBFFSH010000008.1:0-49634 GCA_041572575.1 Thermodesulfobacteriota bacterium | reverse complement strand
GGCATAATTGCAAAAAATGTGTGCTAATTTGAGTCAGATTTGCTTTAAAAAGGTGTACCATTTGAAGTAATTAATTCTCTTGTGTTTAGCCAGTCCTCTATGGTTTCTGTAAGCCCATTTCACTCTAGAGAAGTACCCTTCAAGGCTATTGGTTGAAAAGGGGATATTGCTATCGTTCAAGTAGTAAAACATATCCGGCAGTGCTTTGAGTATCATGCTCCGTGCACGCTTTAGATCAGAGAGAACCTTGTGACTGGATGGGAAGTTATCTATCACATCTCCGTACTTGTTTTCCCACTGCTCGAGGTCACGCACAAAAGTTTCTCTTTGCTGCTGTGTACGGATATAGGTTGTGCGAACGAACAACTCTCTTAACTTTTTGGCAGGCTCCATCTGTGGCTTTGCCCTGCACCACATAATCCCCTGCCTCTGAATATGTACAAGGCAGCGCTGTATCGTAATACCAGGCCAAAGCTGCCTAAATGTCCTTATAGCACTGGGATTACCGTCTAGCGTTACACTTTCAAGAGATAGACCCTGTTCTTTCAAACCCCCGAGAAAGGAGTTTAACTGCTTGGCTGAGTTCTCTCTTGCAGGATAATTGCTCGCTATTACGGTGTGATCCTGTGCGTCCATAATAACTATTACACTGTCGGGTCTGTGTAGAAACGTACCATCGAAAATACCATAACGGCATCGGGCTATTTTTGCTTTTTTGGTGGGCGGTTCTTGGTTAAGCCAGTGGTCAATTATGTAGTGCAGTTTACGAGTACTATGCTTGCTTATGCTTGAAAGATGGCTGATCGTGTGTCCCTGTTCTACCCATCTTCTAAACCACACAAATTCTCGTTTGTGTTTATTCGTTTTGTTGTTCAAGCCAACTGAACGTTTGCACTTTTTGCAGTACCAGCGTTGCTTGCCGTTTGAGTATTTTCCGTTTTTCTTGACTGCTTTTTGTGCACTGCAAAGGGGACAGTTTTTTGTTCATAGTTAAACCTGTTTAACTTTTTTCTCATTATAATATAGTAAATAAAGGCTAAAACCCCATTTTCAGCACACATTTTTTGCAATTATGCCTGTTTTATAGGAGGTACTTTGTTAAGTTTTGAGATAGCAGGAGCGAAAACAAGACGAAGCCCGTTGCTATGTTCTTTAAATTCTTTATGTCTACAGTGATTTCTCCAACCAAAACTCTTTACATGATAATTTCTGGAGTGATATGCCCCGCCCCTTGAATTTATACGGTCTGTAAATCCCAGGGGATTAGTGGTTATTTTACTTTGATCTCCATGTTTTATATCATCACTTGTGGGCCAGCAGTCTTGTGTATATTCAAAAACATTACCTAGTATATCGTAAACGCCCCAGGGGTTAGGTGATTTGCTTGCAACAGCGGTTGTACCTAAGCTATTGCTCCAGGATGTTTTATCAATATAGCCCTCAGAAGGATTGTGCATTGCAGCTCTTGCGGCATATTCCCATTCGACCTCAGTTGGTAATCTAAAAATATAGTCATTATATGAAATATACTTTTTAATACGATCAAATAGACTTAAATATGTATCTTCTTTAAACCTGTCAATGAATAATTTGCTGTCATCCCAGGATACTGAATTTTTTGGATGATTATCAAAGTTGTTGGCTTTTGTCTGCCTGTTTTCAGAGGGATTGTGTTCCATTAATAACTTCCACTGTGACTGTGTAATCTCAGTCTTGGATATGAAATAACCGTAAGTGAGTCTTACAAATCTGTATGGGCTGTATGTTTCCTTATCATCTCCGTAAATATAGTAATCTCTGCCCCCGCTAATTTTTTTCCATTCCCTGGATGTAGTGGCTGGAATCCAGATAAACTCTATTTCTGAATCGTCTGGAAGTTTTACCGAAATTGTTTTTCTTGATATCTTTCTTTGATCATCAGTAAGGCTGTTTAGTCTATCCCTGTAGCTTGCTATTTCTTCTGGAACAGACTCTATTTTTTCCAATTTATAGTTATTGGTCTCATCAGAGAATATTGAACAGGATGAAATTAATAAGAGAAGGGATAAGAAATGTAGGAATAAGTATTTCGACATAGTTTGTTCCATTTTGACAGAAAATTCTAAAACACATTGTATAAGACTTTAAAAATATTTAAAACCTTTTTCACATTCTGTCGTATATGTAATTATGCACTATATCTTCGTATTTTCTTTGTTGTTGATACCTATACAATCTTATGCATCTGAAAATATTGTAGTTGAGCTATATAAAGAAGCAGAGCTTATAACTCTCAATTCTAGCCAAAGAACACATATAATTAATATTTCTAAAGAATATGTGAACGCTTGCAGAAAGTATGAAGATGTAACCGGCATAACATTCACTCAGAAAGAAGCCAAAGCAAGCTTGAACAGAATTACATCAGGCGACTATATTATTATAGCTTTTTCTGATGACAGCACTGATCTTCCAATTGCACATGGAACTCAAAAAGTCGATAAACTTTTTATAGGTATTGATAATAGAGGGTTTCCGGATTTGATTACAGTTTATGATGAGAAAATTCAGCTGTATTCCAAATGCAGCGGAACAGTAGCAATTACAAATTTTTCCTGTGATAAGGCCTTGTCTGAGTTTCTTTCATTTAAAAGGGATGAAGATATGTGTGAATTGTATAATAAGTTAACCTCAGATTAAATATATGTTTTAAATTAAATTCTTTTCGTTTCTTGATATTCAGACATAATAATATCATCATTTTACTGTCCATGTAGTTATAAATTCAAATGTTTGAAAAACTGATAAACAAAGGATTTCAAATTCTTGCGCTCCATCATGCAGAAGCTATTCTCAAACATGATATGCATAGTGCTGTGAATGAACTTGAAACAGTTTTAAGCAAAATAGAAATTCCAATGGAAGAGTTAGTTCGTGGTGGTGGTGGAGAAGGTCAAATGACTCAAAGGTTGCGAAAAGAATTATCAAATGTTTTTGGTTGGGAAAAACATAATTTTGAAATTACAAAAATTGTAGATGGTGTTGAGAAGGAATCAATATCACATGAAATAGATCATGTGAAAGTGTATCCTAAGGGAACTTTTGCTTTAGAAATAGAATGGAACAACAAGGATCCATTCTATGATCGAGATCTTGAGAATTTTAAAAGATTACATGCTGAAGGAGTAATCTCGATTGGGGCTATTATAACAAGAGGCAAATCTTTACATGATGATATGCGTAATTTAATAGAAAAATTTGCTGTAGAAAATAATATTGATGCATTAAAAAAATTAGAACCTTACTATAACCCAACTAACAGGCAGGTGAAATTAATTGAATCTGCAGTTAAATCTAAGGGATCTTTTACAACAGGTTGGGCACATGCTTTTGTTTCTGATAAATTTGGCGAAGCCACAACTCATTGGCGAAAGCTTGAAGATAGAGTTAGTCGCGGTGTTGGTAATCCATGTCCTTTACTTCTCATTGGGATACCAAAAGATGTGGTTGTATATTAATAGTTGCTAATTATTAAATAATTAGGAGTTTGATATGGCAAAAATAATTAATATTACTGAAATTAATCCTTCAGAGGACTTACTCAATAAAGCAACAGGTTTGTACTCAACCATTCTAGCTGATCCACCTTGGCAGTTTCAAAATCGAACGGGCAAAGTAGCGCCTGAACATAGGCGTTTATTAAGATATCCGACTATGGATTTAGAAGAAATAAAAAATTTGCCAGTAGGTAAGATTTCAGCGGCTAAATCACATCTTTATTTATGGGTTCCAAATGCATTACTCAAAGAAGGTTTGGAAGTCATGAAGGAATGGGGATTCAGTTATAAAACTAATATTGTCTGGTTTAAAATTCGTAAAGATGGTGGACCAGACGGACGCGGAGTTGGTTTTTATTTCCGAAATGTCACAGAGCTTATTCTCTTTGGTGTTCGTGGTTCTATGAGGACTCTCCAACCGGGGCGCACTAAAGTTAATTTATTTTCAACAAGGAAACGAGAGCATTCTAGAAAACCTGATGAAATTTATGACATCATAGAAGATTGTTCTCCTGGACCATATTTGGAACTTTTTGCAAGGTTTGGAAGAAAGGGATGGGATCAGTGGGGTAATGAAGATGTCGAAGAAAACTCATTTCGTGGAGTTGCAAGACGGAATGGTCATGCAGATAAACAGATACGATTGTTGGAAAATGCTGAAGATTATAAATGATATAATAAATTATTCATAAGAGTAACAACTTAATATATGTATTATCTATAGGATTCTTTTCTGAATTCATATTTATCACTGGAAATCCAAATCCATAAACGCTATTATATAAAAAACGGGGTTACATATGCTCTTTGTAAGATGATGAAATAATGAAAAAGACTATCACTTTTGGATTACTGTTATTGCTTTTTTTAATATCCTGTAAAGATGATAGTGTTATTAAAACACCCGAGAGTAAGCCCCCTCCAAAAAACGATTATAAACAAACCTCTCTACAAATCAGAAGCATAACACCGTCTGGTGAAGATGTCCCTGCCAGCAGGCAGATAGTAATTACTTTTAACCGCGCAGTGGTTCCTATTGGGAGAATGGACAGAAAACCAGAAGAAATACCGATACAGATTACTCCAGAGCTTAAATGTCAGTGGCGGTGGATAAACACATCTGCCCTTGCTTGTCAGCTTGATGATAAGAATAAACTCTCCAAAGCTACAAAATACACGCTAACTATAAAACCCGAGATAAAAGCAGAAGACGGAGTTACTGCAGTAGGGACTCATATACATGAATTTATCACAGAACGTCCCATGGCCAGGTACACAAGTGTTCAAAACTGGAAAAACCCTTCAATTCCGATTGTAAGGGTTACATTTAATCAGACGGTTAGCATAACTTCTGTGAAAAAGCATTTGTATTTTGAATCGAACAGTGATGATGAAAAGCTAAAAAAACGATATGAAGTAGGTGTAGAAAAAGACCCTAATGACAGGCAGCTCCCTAGATATTTTGTGGTACCGGGCGAAAGCTACATATTAGATTTTGGCAAAGGTCAGACTTCAAAAGTTGATGATGATCCCAAGAAAATTGATGGAGAAGAAGCCAGGCGCATCTGGCTTGTTTATCCCAAAGAAGAGATGCCGCTTGATACTAATATAAATTTCAAAATAGAACCTGGGCTTGTTTCTGCTTTTGGCAAAGAAACAGGAGCTGAAGACAGGGTGGTCGTAAATTTCGATACATTTCCTGAATTTAAATTTATTGGAATAAGCTGTTCCAATAACAATGGAAACAGTGTTCTGGTTACTAATAAAAATTGGACTGAAGTAGATAAATGCAACCCGCTTGGCGGTGCGGCGCTTGCGTTTTCGGTCCCGGTAATGAACTCACAGGTAAAGGAACATATTGAGTTTGTTCCAGACCTTGCGGGGGGAAGGAAAGATTATGACCCCTGGGCAAACAGGGGTGACTATTCGGGGCTCAGGACTGCTCATAAAAAAGACAGGATATACCGCGTATGGTTTCCAGAGATTCTAAAAGCGTTTGATAAATACGGTATAAAATCAAAACCTGCCAAGCTTAGCCTTACAGACAATATTAAATCAATATTCTCTCAATCCAGAGCGTCCGATCTGCGTGATGAGTTTGGAAGGGCCCTTAGTAAGCCAATTGATATTGAGTTTTATACTGACCATAGACCGCCAAATTTTGAGCTTGTTCACAGGACATCGGTTATTGAAAAACATGTGGACTCAGAGCTTCCAATTTATGTAACAAATCTTGATAGAATAAATATCAAGTACCGAAGCCTTACAAAAGATGGCTCTGTAAAGGATCAATCCAAAACCCTTACAGTTGCCGATGCTGAGGACAAACAGTTTGCTATGCCGCTTGAGCTAAGAGAAATGTTAGGTGGCAGAACCGGTGCCGTATACGGAAGACTAAATACAAACCCTGTGGTTAATAAATATTACACTGAACATATTTTCTTTGGACAGGTAAGCCCCTATCAGCTTCAGGTTAAGGCCGGTCATTTTAATACACTTGTCTGGGTTACTGATCTTAAAACCGGACTTCCCGTAAGCGGAGTAGATGTTTCTATATATAAAGATTTTCTCAGTGAACTATCTTCTGCAAATAAAACACTCGATAAGATCACCACTAATGATAGTGGTATTGCGATACTTAAAGGGTTAAAAGACATAGACCCTCAGCTTCAAACATTTAACTGGAGCTGTGATAAGGATAAATGTAATCCTAAAGCCTTTAACAATGATTGCAGCGAGGATAACTGTGAGAGGATATTTGTAAGGGTCGACAGCAATGAAGATATGGCTCTAATACCACTAATAAACCGCTTTAAAATACACACGTACAGGGTCTCAAATTACACTGTAGGCAGTTCTTCCAAAAAGGAATACGGCCATATTCGCTCATGGGGTACAACGGCTCAGGGAGTCTACAGGGCAGGAGATACAATTGAGTATAAGTTCTATGTACGCAATCAGGACAATGAACAATTTGTCCCCGCACCCCGTGCTAAATACCTGCTCAAGATCATAGATCCCAAGGGTAAGGTTGTAAGTGAAGTTAAAGACATAAATCTTTCAGAATTTGGATCATACAGCGGTGAGTATAAAGTGGCAAAAATTGGGGCCGTAGGATGGTATAAATTTAAACTGAGTTCTGATTTTACCAAATATTCATGGCAGCCGATTCAGGTGCTTGTAAGTGATTTTACTCCTTCATCATTTAAGGTTACAAACAGCCTTAACGGAGACCTTTTTCATCCCGGAGATGAAGTAGAGATATTAACCCGCACAGCTCTTCATTCTGGAGGCGCTTATACGGATGCAGAGGCCAGGGTCAGTGCAAGACTCGTAAGCAAGTATTTTAGCTCAGACGACCCTGTTGCAAGGGGTTTTAGGTTTGATAGTTATAAAAAACATCAATCAAAGCAAATCTATCAAAAAATAGATGATGTGGGGGATAAAGGCGAGCTTTCTCTTAAATTCAAAATACCCGAAGAAGACGTAATATACGGCACGCTTAATGTAGAAAGCTCGGTGCGCGACGATAGAGGTAAATACATAGCATCACAGGCAAGGGCAGATTACATTGCTGTTGACAGGCTTGTGGGTCTTAAAAGTACCCGCTGGATGTATGATGAAGATAAGCCTGCTAATGTTAATTACATAGTCGTGGATGAAAAAGGTAAGCCTGCAGAAGGTACTAAAGTAAATATAGTTATAGAACGCTTGGAAACAAAGGCTGCAAGGATAAAAGGAGCGGGAAATGCATATGTAACTAATTATGTAGATGAGTGGATTCCATCGGGGACATGCAAGGGCGTATCAGCAAAAGAGGCCCTCAGTTGTGAATTTGTACCAAGTGATCCGGGCACGTATAAACTTACAGCAACCATAGCAGATACAAAAAACAAAAAACATTCTACTGAGTATAGAATATGGGTAGCCGGGAAGGGGCGTGTGTTATGGAGAGAGCCTGCCGATAATTCCATACAGATAATTCCTGAAAAAGAATCATATAATATAGGAGATACAGCCCGGTACCTCATTAAAAATCCCTATCCCGATTCATATGCGCTAATTAGTATAGAGCGTTTTGGAGTCATGAAACACTGGGTACAAAGACTGCAGGGCAGCACCCCCGTAGTTGAATTCCCAGTCGATAAGGACTACCTGCCGGGGTTCTATTTTTCGGTTGCTGTTCTATCACCCAGGGTGGAGACACCTCCTCCTGCATTTGGGAAGGTTGATCTTGGAAAGCCCGCTTTCAAGATGGGCTATGTAAAGGTGCCTGTAAAGGATGCGTATAAACAGATCGATATCAAGATTAAAACAGATAAGGAGGTTTACAAACCCAGAAACAAAGTTAAAGCACTAATTCATGTAGAGCCGAAAAATAAAGATAATTCAGAACCTATTGAAATAGCTGTTGCAGTTTTGGATGAAGCAGTACTTGATCTAATTCAGGGTGGCAAGAATTATTTTGATCCGTATGGGGGTTTTTATAAACTCGAAAATCTGGACGTGGTTAATTATAGTCTGCTTAGCAGGTTGGTTGGTAGGCAAAAATTTGAGAAAAAAGGAGCCAATCCAGGTGGAGATGGAGGGGCTTCAATTAGCATGAGGTCTATCTTTAAATTTGTAAGCTACTGGAACCCGTCGTTAAAACCAGATCAGGATGGTAACGCAGAAATAGAGTTTACGCTTCCCGATAATCTTACAGGTTGGCGAATATTTGCCTTTGCCGTTACCCCATCAGACAGGATGGGACTTGGTGATACAAATATAAAAGTAAACAGGCCAACTGAGGTAAGAGCTGTAATGCCCAATCAAGTCACCGAGGGTGACAGTTTCATTGCAGGTTTTAGTGTGATGAACCGCACGGACAAAGACCGTACTATTAAGGTATCTATAAATGCCAGCGGAGATATTAAGTCTGGTTTGACACACGAGGCATCTGTTGATCTAAAACCTTATAAACGAACAACTGTGTACATGCCGGTAGAATCGTCGAGAGTCGATGAAAGTAGAGATGTAAATAAAGGAATAATAAGCTTTAAGGTTAAAGCGAATGATAAGATAGATGGTGATGGAATTGTGCACAAACTGAATGTAAACAAGAGCCGCTCGTTTGCGACTGCCGCTAACTATGGAACGACCACCGGGGCAAATGTTTCTGAATCAATTCTATTTCCAAAAGATATTTATTCTGATGTTGGTGATATTTCCGTAACGCTTGCTCCTTCGGTCATAGGCAATGTGCAGGGCGCATTCAGATACATAGGGGACTACCCCTATATCTGCTGGGAGCAAAAGCTTACAAAGGGTGTAATGGCTTCACATTTTAAAAATCTAAAATCCTACATGCCGGATGATTTAAAGTGGGAAGAAAGTGGAAAATTGCCCCAGGAAACCTTGGATCAGGCTGCAAACTATCAAGCTCCAAATGGAGGCATGGTATACTTCATACCTGCTGATGGATATGTAAGTCCTTACTTAAGCGCCTATACCGCACTCGCATTTAACTGGCTTAGAGAAAGCGGGTATAAAATTCCGCAAGAAGTAGAAAATAAGCTGCACGGCTACTTAAAGAACCTGCTCAAAAAAGACGTGCTTCCAACATTTTACTCACGAGGTATGTCATCAACCGTAAGGGCTGTTGCGCTAGCAGCACTTTCAGAGCATGGGAAGGTAACCCTAAATGATTTAGAGAGATTCCGCCCGCATGTTCAGTATATGAGCCTTTTTGGAAAATCACATTATCTGCAGGCTGCTTTAAAAACTGCGCAATCAGAGGAAATTGTAGATGAAGTTACTAAAACAATAATATCTCATTCGGTCCAGTCTGCGGGAAAATTTTCCTTTAATGAAGAACTGGATGACAGTTACTTGCGAATTCTTGCAAGCCCGCTTAGAGCAAACTGTTCAGTTCTATCCAGCATTACTAAATTAGAGAAAAGTGAAAAGGCTTTAGAGCTTATAAATGATATTCCTTTCAAACTGGTGCGGTTTATTACTCAAACCCGAGGGAATAGAGATCACTGGGAAAATACTCAGGAAAATGTGTTCTGCATGAATTCTCTTATTGACTACTCGAGGCTATATGAAAAAACTAAGCCTGATTTTGTTGCAAATGTATCACTCGATGAGCAGGTAATGGGTAGTGCCAAGTTTTCAGATTTGAGGGATGATATCAAAACTGTAAAAAGGCAGATTACCTCAGATGACCCGGGTAAGAATAAAACTGTTGTGATAAACAAGACAGGAGAAGGCAGGCTCTACTACTCCACGAGGCTGCGCTATGCACCTCTTTTGGAAAACTCATCGAGAGTTAATGCAGGGATTGATATACGAAAGGAGTATAGTGTTGAGCGCGATGGCGGCTGGGTACTGCTCGATGATCCGTCAAAGATTAATAGAGGTGAGCTTGTGAGGGTAGATATATTTCTGTCTCTTCCTACCGCAAGAAATTTCGTAGTTGTAGATGATCCAATCCCAGGTGGTCTGGAACCTGTAAACAGCGATCTGGCTACTACATCAATCGATGATGCTGATAAAGGACAGTTTAAGGCATCGGGAGGTTCGTGGTGGTTTCAGTATGATGACTGGTATCATTATAATGTGTCACGCTGGAGTTTTTATCACAAAGAACTAAGACACGATTCTGCTGTATTTTACTCCGAGTACCTGCCTGCGGGAAACTATCTCCTTTCATATACAGCTCAGGCAATAGCTGAAGGAAATTTTACAAAGATGCCGATACATGCTGAAGAGATGTATGATCCGGATGTATTCGGAAAAGGGCTGCCAGGCTTACTGGAGGTTGCAAACTAAAATGTATCATAATAGGAAAACTTTGCTCCCTTTTATATGTGTTTTCTTTTCTTTCTTAGTAGTTTTTGTTTACAAAACTCATAAAGATGTTAAGGATATTCCTGACTCCTTTCAGCAAATACTTTCTGCTTCGTCTAAACTGCAGATTACCGATAAGCACGGCAATCCCCTTAATGTTACATATCAAAACCGATGGAACGTACATGATGTAATAGAGCTTCATGATATTCCGCAATTTCTAAAAACGGCATTTATATTTTCAGAGGATAAGCGATTCTACGAGCATGGCGGGGTTGACTGGCTTGCAAGGACATCTACCCTCTATAGCAATTTAAAAAATTTAAGGGCAGTCCGTGGGGCCAGCACAATTACCGAGCAGACGGTGCGAATGATAAATACCAGGCCCCGCACTTTATGGTCGAGGTGGATCGAAGGGTTTGAGGCAGCGGCATTGGAGAGGCAGTTTGATAAGGATGAAATTTTGGAGTTTTATTTAAATCAGGTTCCCTATGCATCAAACAGAAGGGGAATAGTACAGGCTGCAAGGTTTTATTTTGATCGTGACATTGATACGCTCAGCAATAAAGAGATGCTCACACTTGTCGTATTGGTAAGGGCGCCAACCCGAATGGATCTTCATAATAACCCTGGAGATTCCGTGCAGTTATCTATATCAGCTCTTAGCGAGAGGCTTTATAAAAAAGGAGTATTGTCTGAAATTCAAAGGAGTAGTCTGCAAGAGCAAAAGTTTGAGATACAAAAACCGGCAATGGATGTATATGCTCCTCATTTTGTGCAGTACGCACTGGGGCAGGAGGAATTATCATATAACAGGTATAAAAGAATTGTTACAACTATAGATGGTTCTTTACAAAAAAAAGTTCAGTCCTTGTCTGATGAGCATCTTGTTAATCTTAAGGCAAAAAATGTACATAATAGTGCAGTGCTGGTAGTAAATCATTTGACGGGGGAAGTTTTATCATGGGTTGTTGGCAGAAGTCAGAACGCAAATACACCCGGAATCTTTATAAATGCAGTAACTACGCCAAGGCAGCCTGGCTCGGCACTAAAACCTTTTCTGTATGCTTTAGCACTGGAAAAAGGGTGGAGTTCTGCAACTATAATAGAGGATACTCCTCTGTCAGAATCCGTTGGGCATGGGCTTCATAGTTATAATAACTACAGCAGATCATTTTACGGTCCCGTAACCCTAAGACAGGCTCTTGCCAACTCTCTTAATATTCCGGCACTAAAAACTCTTCGGTATGTTGGGGCTGAGCAATACCTTCGTGTTTTAGCAGATTTAGGCTTTTCTGAACTTGCGGATCATTCAAATTATTATGGTGATGGAATATCTCTTGGTAATGGAGAGGTATCACTGTTTCACCTTGTACAGGCTTATTCGGCACTGGCAAATAAGGGTATATTAAGGCCGCTTAGAGTATTTCATAACAGCCCAGCTGCACAAAATTCAACAAGAGTATTTTCAGAACAGGTGTCATCTATTATTGGAACCATATTGTCAGACGCTGAAGCCAGGGCGCTCGAATTTGGTCAAAACAGTGTCTTGAATTTTCCGGTGGAAAC
Organism: Thermodesulfobacteriota bacterium; assembly: GCA_041572575.1. GTDB lineage: Bacteria > Desulfobacterota_D > UBA1144 > Nemesobacterales > N074bin48 > N074bin48. The sequence goes on along the minus strand of JBFFSH010000008.1, from coordinate 37,695 downwards.
TGCTGTTAAAACCGGAACTTCAAGTGACTACCGGGACGCCTGGGCTGTAGGTTATAACTATAAATATACCGTAGGAGTGTGGATGGGTAATCTGGATCAGCAACCCACGGAGGGGCTTACAGGATCAACCGGTCCCACGCTTTTACTTAGAACGATTTTTTCAGAACTTACCAGGAACCAGCAGACAAAACCTCTTTATCTAAGCCCGAAACTAAAGAGAATTGATTTTTGTACAAATGATAGGAGACTTGATCCGGAGGATAAGAATTGTGTATCTCAAACCGAGTGGTTTGTAAGCCGTAATACTACCCAATTTGTGAAAAAAGAGGAAAAAAAGGAAAAAATAAGGATACAGATTCCATCAAATAACCTTCATATTGCATATGACCCACGCATCCCTGAAAAGTCTCAGTTGCTCGAGTTTTCTATTCGTGGAGTGGAAGATAACGATGAGGTGTTATGGAACATTAATGATGAGAAAATAACTGGTATTGGCAGTAAGCATTTATGGACAGTGAAAAGAGGTGATTACAGACTTAGTGCGCAGGTGTTAAGGCAGGGTAAGCAGGTTGCAAAGACAAAACAAATCAGCTTTTTGGTAAAATAGGCGAAGATTTACTGTTAATCTAATTTTGAATGATGATAAAAAGTGAAGATATAAGACAGCTTGATGAAATTACTAAGCTGTTGTTACGTCTTGTGCCTGTGGGCCTTTTTCACCTTCAACTACTGTAAACTCTACTTTTTGTCCTTCTTCCAAAGAGCGGTAGCCTGCTCCTTCAAGTGCACTATAGTGTACAAAAACATCTTTGCCACCTTCGCGTTCTATAAATCCAAACCCCTTGGTGGAATTGAACCATTTAACGGTCCCAACTTCGCGTTCTGCCATAATGTAAAATGCTCCTTAACTATTGAAAAATTATTTGCCAGTAATTGAATGAATTTTAGTAAAGATGATCCAGCAACTGACATTACATAGAAAGTTAGCACTTTTTGATATCAGTGTCAACACGCCTTAAAATGGAAAAAACCAGGAGCAGATGTTGATACCTGCTCCCAGTTATCATAAAAGGAGGATGGAGGATATTGCTTGTCTCATACATTAATTTTTACTCCAAAGATATAGTTGGAATTATCAGATTCGCTTGTAACTTCCTGATAACCTATCTCAACTCTATCAGTAGAGTATAAATAAAGATCATTCAATCCTTTTTGAACTTTGCCGCCTTGCACGTTGCTTCTAATCTCCTGTTTTGTAAGAGGTGTATCCACACCAAAAACATTAGATTCTGCAAAGCTTGCCGAGCTTAGCCCAAGTGATAATGCAACTGCTGTTAATGTTAGTAACTTTTTCATCTCAGTTACCTCCTTAATTTGTATTTATATATTTAGACAAATGACTATATAAAAGGATTCGGGGTATTTATTTAACATAAGAATTTCGTTATATCCGGAGCCATTCTAGTCATGGTATTAAAAAATATATTGTTTAAAGAAATAAAATGTAGTTTTGATCTGGTATAAAGAATAGGAATGATTATATTATTAATGGAGGTTAGGGAAGCAGTTGGGTGGGAGCGACAGGAAGTATTAGAGATGGATCCTTTGGTTCTGAAGGACCGTCCCAAAAGGCGAGATTCCTCGCCTTTTCTTTTATGGTATATACATTATATTATTTTCCGAAACTATTATAACATAGTGTTTTAATTGTTTATAAGAAAATTCGGAGGCGCAATCGTGAAAGTTCTAACACAATCCGGTACTTTTGATGTTTCAATAAACAGTGTAAGTGTTGAACAAGATGTCGTTGCACTCAACGCCCAAATGGGTGTGTGGTATGGAAGTATCGTTTTAAGTGATGATGATTTATGGTACTTTACCAAAATATTTTTAAGCCCGCGTGTATTGGTTAAAGTTTTTAGGGCTGCTTTTCGTTCAATATTTAAGATTGGAAAAAATTAACTGTTTTATGACCTAATACGGTCAAATATAAATTGTTGTTAAGTGATAAAGTATGTTCTATGTTCATAACCTAGTGGTTTTGATTCATGTATTGTCCGCAATAGTGTAGGTCGGCGGAATGTTATTTATTGCGCTTGTGGTCATTCCCGCACTCCGAAACTTCCAGCCGCAAGAAAAACGCACCGAAGTGATTTCGGCAACGGCCACGAGATTTAGAAAGATCGGCTGGATAGCGATTATAATTCTTGCCATCACCGGGCTAATTAATGTAATAAACCGCGGAATCACCCATGAGATGATAGCTTCGGGAAGTTTATTATCTACCCACTTCGGTAAGGTGCTTGCAATAAAACTGATTTTGTTTGTTATTATGATATTGCTAAGTTTGTCTCACGATTTTATTTTAGGGCCCAGACATCTTAGATTACTGCAATCTTCCAAATCAAATCCTGCTAAAATGTCTGATCTTAATAAGAGTAAAAAGCTTGTATCATGGCTTGCTAGGGTAAACGTGGTAATCAGTGTGCTGATAGTAGCTTGTGCAGTAATGTTGAGTTAAAAAAAATTGAATTATATTTATGAGATATAATGATTCAACCCTTTATCCTGTTCCCAGTGAGGAGGATATGTTTTCTCATAGCCAGGTAAAGCTTCAAACCTTCTCATCCACTCGTACATTTTTGGAAACCTGGTATGACTGAACATCAACGTGTATCCGATTTCTTTTTGTAGTTTAGCCTCAGATCTATTAAGAAGCTGCATAAAAGGGAAAATAATAATATCGGCTGCAGAAATGTTTTCACCTGCAAGCCACTCTGATTCAGAAACTATCTTCTCAAGGTTTGACAGTTCATAAAAAAGAGCCTGTTTAGCTTCCTCTAATCCAACCTGGTTTGGGGGCTTGCTCCAAAATGCAGACGAAATAAGGTGGTTTAAGTCTGGAGCAATATAACTATTGTAATCACTAATAATTTTCATTATATCTGCAGCCTCTCGAGGAGTATTCCCAAACAATGAAGGTTCGGAATACTTCTTGTCTAAATAACTAAGTATCGCAAGAGATTCACTGATATATGTCTGCTCATCTCTTAAGACCGGTACTTTGCCTCGCGGGTTCATTTTAAGAAATTCCTGTGTTCTGCCCTCACCCTTTAAAAGCTCTATGAGTGTGGATTTATATTCAAGTTTTTTTACCTCCAGGGCAAGCAGCACGCTCCATGAATAAGGACTTCCGCTTGCCCATAAGATTTCAAGATCCATTTAAATCTCCTTTTTTTACAGCTAATTTTTAAATGTCATTATATATGTTTATACTGCCGTGTCATGCTGATACAGAGATCCTCTATACATTCCTATTAGTCGAGAAAAAGTCCGTTTTGATAACAGCCTTACAAAATAATCTCCAATTGCAGGTGAAACCGCATCCCAGAAAAGAACAAGCTTGGGCTGGAATGGAACTACAATTCTCGTCTGGTTATAATGAAACCCATCAAGCACTGCTTTTGATACTTTTTCTACCGGCATTGGGGTCATATTCTTAAAAGGCGGAGGCATGTCTTCTGGGTTTACATGATCAAGCAGATTAGTCTGTGTGAGAGCGGGGTGAATTGTAGATACTTTTATCCCACTGTCTCTGAGCTCTTGTCTTAATGCTGCAGAAAAACCTGTTATTGCATGCATTATGCTGGAATAACCGCCAAACTTAGGAAATGCTTTTCTTCCAACGACTGATGACATATTCATGATGTGACCTGAGCCCTTCTTTTTCATATGGGTTAAAACTGCTTTTGTTGTGTAGACCGTACCCATATAATCAACCTCAAACATTCTTTTTACATTTTCTGCAAAATCGTTTTTTTCTATTCCCCCAACATATGAGCTGCCAGCGTTGTTAAACAGATAGTCGATGTTTCCAAATCTGTCGATGACCTGAGATACCATACTGTTTACTTCATCCTGGTTCGATACATCAGTGGGTATAGTAATAACTTCATTCGTATATTGCTTTATATGCCCGGCAACCTTATCAAGCTTTTCTTTTGATCTTGATACCAGAGCAAGCTTTGCTCCTTCCCTGGCAAAATCTGTACCGGATGCTTTACCAATACCACCTGATGCGCCTGTAATCAAAACTACCTTGTCCTCAAATCTCTTTTTACTCATTTTACTTACCTCCTATATATTGGATTATTTTATGAAAATTTGATTTTCATTCTTTAGACGACGGCTCTTAGTATTGATTGATTGTTTTCTATAAGAGCCAGATTTTTATTTTTTGCGCTTTGTAGCCACTCTTCACTGTCATGAGCAAGCACGGGTGAGCCTAACAACGGATAGCCTCTCTCGGATTCCCATTTGTCTAAATAAGGAGCCTTGGTCAGCATTGTTTTCATCATAAGCCAGGCTGCACCTATCTTTCCTCCAATCTTGAAGTTAGGAATTACAAGTTCAGGGTGCTGTATATATCGGCGAGCGGTCGTCTCAAAGTCCTCTGCCGGACGTCCGGTTACTACTTCTACATGATCGGTTGGCGCTCCTACTGCAAACGTGCCGCCTCTTACTTCTTCAGCATAGTGGCGGATCTGGGCAATCTCGAAATTTGAGAATCCCTGTGCCTTAGCAGCCTTTGTGAACATCCATGTGGGTACGTCCTGATAAGTTACTTTTCGGTCGAGAATTTGACCTAATATATCAGCAACATCGTGTCCGGAAATAAGTTTTGGCCCTGTAGGTCTGTAGTTCTTTCCTATATGTGGAGCCGGGTTTTGCAGTATAGAACTAACTACAGATGCGATATCCTCATTTGATGGTGGAGCGTTTAAACCCTCACCGTATGGAAGCATGAGTCTTCCAAAGTTAGCCACTGCCGGAAGGCCAAAAAAGTATGTGAATGCGAAAAGTCCGGGGTTAACATAAACTACATCTACACTAGGCATCCACTGAAATATGTTATTAGTTACCCAGTGCTCGCGTGTTATAACTGATGGGTGAGATGGGTGTGGGTTCCAGCCGCTCATTAGTGCTACGACCTCTAACTTTGCTTCTTCGGCGGCCAGTGGAAAGAGCATTGAACCGTGAAGAAGGTTAGGTGCAAAGGGAGGGCAGTAGTAAGCACGCTGGACACTCACTAGTGCTGACCTAATGTCTCTCATATCGAAGAGGTCTCCTGCAAATATTTCTGCACCGGCTCTGCGAAGCTTTTCAGACCGTGCGTCATGTCTGCGTACAAATGCACGTACTGGAAATCCTTTTTCAAGCAGTTGCTTTACCACAACCGATCCTGTGTGTCCTGCAGCCGATGTAACTAGTATTCTTGGTTTACTCATTTTACTAACCTCCTTTTATATATGTGTATATGCACATATAGATTCAAATTTTTTTATTTCATTTCAGTCACTAAATTTTCTAAATTTGATAACATCGAACTCCAATTTTCTATTCCTAATGTTTCTTTAATTTCTGCCTGCGTTTTTTTCCAAAGTGGCAGGGCTTTTGCTAAAACTTCCATACCTTTATCAGTAATGCTTATAATTTTTGACCTCCTGTCGATACCGGGCTTAATTTTGATAAAGTCTTTTCTCTCTAAAGGTGCTAAGTTACGTGCTAAAGTTGTTCTGTCTACATGCATTAATTCTGCAACCTTTGAAAGGGATATTGGTCCATGTACAAAGATATGTGCCAGAACCGTATACTGTGTCCCTTCGAGGCCTACGGGTTTAAATGCCTGGTCAAAACGGTTCTGTATTATTCTTGTTGCTTTTTTCAGATTAAAGCCCGTGCATTGTGCACACTCGGCTATTTCGTATCTACTTAATTCGTTCACATTAACATTTCCTTTCATAATAATAGGAGTATATACACCTATTGTATTTAAGTCAAGGGCTTTTTTAAAAAAATTAAATTTTTTATTGGAAAGAATAATGGGCAGATGTTAATTTTGAAGTAGTATTGATGAGCCAGTAAAGAACACGCCTGAAACACAGGCTGTCATTAGGCAGGCAAGGGTGGCTGCAATAAGTGCTCTGAAACCTACTGAAGCAATGTCCAGTTTTCTATCAGGGGCAATCGCAGACACGCCACCTACAAAAATTGAGAGTGAGGCAAGGTGAGTAAATCCGCAGAGTGCATAAGTGGTAACCACTATGGACCTTGGGTTAGTAATAACCTGATCTTTTATTGCAACTGCCAGATCCTGATAGCTTACTACTTCAGTAAGAATAACTTTTTCCCCAATTAATTTAGATACGTTGAATGCATCAGTTAGGGGTATTCCAATAATCAATGTAAATGGATAAAAGATATATCCGAAAATATTTTGAAGGGATAATGTGAACTCAGTACCAAATAATGAATTCATTGGAGTTCCTATCATACTTAAAAATAGATTTAATAAAGCTACAAGTCCGAGCACGGCTACAAGAAGCGCTGCTATTCCGACTATCAGTTTTACCCCGCCATTTGCTCCATTAATTATAGATTCGAAAATAGAGCTCTCTTTTTCATACGAGGGATTTACCTGTAATCCAAGTGTCACAGGTTTACCGGATTCGGGTAGAAGTATCTTGGACATTACTATTGCAGCGGGAGCGGAAAGAATTGATGCGGATATGAGGTGTGATGCGATGGTTGGAAATTCACTTTGTAAAATGAATATATAAAGTGCAAGAATGTTTGATGATACTGTTGCCATTCCTGCAGTAAGAACAGTGCAAAGCTCCGACCTTGTCATCTGATTCAAAAACGGTCTAATGGCAAAAGCAGACTCCACACCCACAAATATGTTGCTGGCTGCACTAAGAGATTCCGCTCCGGATATGCGCATCAACTTCGTAAATATATATGAAAAGCCTTTTATGAGTTTTTGCATTATCCCGTAGTAATAGAAAATGGACATAAGGGCTGAGAAAAAGATTATAGTAGGTAGTGCCTGAAATGCCAGGTAAAAACCAAGGGAAGACTGCCCGTGTTCATCCTCAGTTCCGGGAGGAAGGGCAAGCCTTCCGAAAAGGAACTTAGCTCCTTCGGCAGAAGAGTTCATTATCTGAACCACTATGTCGTTTAAATAGAGAAATAGCTTTGTTCCGGCGGGTATAAGGAATATAAAAATTCCAAAAATCAGTTGGATTAAAACTCCCCAGATGATTACTCTGTAATTAACATTCTTTTTATCACTTGAGAGTAAATAGGCAAAACCAAGAAGCACAAACAGTCCGCCAAAACTGATTAGGTTATAGATAGTCATATTAGAAGAGCTAGTTTGTTAAGGTCTCTACCGAGTCTGATTTACCAACGATTACTTCATCTGCTATGCCAAGAAATAGCCCATGTTCTACAATTCCTGCTTTGTTGTTTAGAGCCTGGTTTAAATTGCTTAGATTATCAATTTGTCCAAAATTGCAGTCTAGAATTATGTTGCCCTGTTCGGTTTTGAATATATCTCCGCTCTGACTTTTTCTTAGAACCACATCTGCCCCCAAGTCCTCTACGAATTTGGCAACGGGCCTATATGCAAATTCCATTATCTGTACAGGGAGTGCCCATTTCGTACCAAGCTTAGGAGACAGTTTATTCTGATCACAGACTATTATGTTTTTATTGCTTGCCTGAGCTATGACTTTTTCTCTAAGCAGCGCTCCACCGCCGCCTTTAATTAAATTCAGATCGAGGTCAACTTCATCTGCACCGTCTATGTTCAAATCGATTTCACTTTTTTGCTCAAAAGTAATAAGGGGTATGCCAAGCTCCAAGGCCAGCTTTTCAGTCTGGTTAGAACTGGGTATGCCCACTATCTCTTTTAGAGAACCTTCGTTTATTAATCTGGAAAGTTCCTGCAGGGCTAGATTTGCGGTTGCACCTGTTCCAAGGCCAAGCACCATGCCTGATTCCACATTTTTTACAGCCTCTATAGCGGCTTTGTTTCTAAGTTCATTTACGTCCATTATTTAGTATCAATACAATCTAATATGTTGTTTAAACCTGATGTAATATTCGTGCCAATATTAATTGTAAGAACTTTTCTTCCTGCATCTAATAGAGCACTTCTGTCACCAAGGTATTGAGCCTTCATGAGTGTTCCAAAACTAAGTGACGATTTATTATTGCCAGCCCTGTCAGGAATTTCAATATCTTCTTTCGGTTCTGAAACAATTTGTAAAAAAATGCCATTTCCGCTGTCGCCCTTATGAAGCTGTCCTGTGGAGTGTAAGAACCTTGGCCCAAACCCTATCGTTACGGGAATTCCTGTCTCTTTATATAATGCTGTCTTGATCTCTTCTAACCTACTTATCGTTTCTGTATTCTGAGAAATATACGCCTGAATGGATATATATTTATTATTTCTATTGCCGGAGAATAAACCAGATATGGTATCTGAGAGATTAGCCGAAATATCGCTCCCCACTATTCTCAATGCGTCCTCGACTTCAATATATTCAGGCTCTGTAATTTCACCTTTTTCTTTATACTCAGAAAGAAACTGTCTCGAAATTATTTTAGTTGACTCCACATTTGGCTGATCGAATGGGTTTACTTTTAGGACAGCACAAGCAATAGCCGTAGCAATTTCCCATCTGTAGAATTCTGTTCCAAGCTCCATCTTGTCTTTAAGATCAAAGCCAATTAGAGGTAATCCGGCATCCTGGATTTTTTTGGAAGTGGAAGAACAATCATTATTAAGACTAATACAAACATATAGCCTGTCTACAGAATATGAATTAATATCTTCAATCTCTTTTTCTATGACTGGTAGTATGCCCTTACCCTCTTTCCCACTGCTCTCTGCAATTAACTGCTCTAACCAGTCGCCAAAGTTTATTAGTTCTTCAGATATTATAAAAGTAAGTTTATCCAATCCTTGTTCTGCAAGCGTACCGGCAATCGTTCCAAGATAGACTGGATTATTGGGATCATCTAACTTTAGAGTGTTTGTATCCAGCATGTTCTGGAATTCGAGAATATTAAGAAGAAGCTGTTTTATATCAATTCCCACAAGCGCTGCGGGTACGAGCCCGAAATATGACAACACGGAAAACCTGCCGCCTATATTAGGATCATTCAGGAAGCATTTTCTAAATCCTAATTCATCCGACATCTCTTCGAGCTTACTGCCGGGGTCTGTTATTGCTGCAAAATGGCTTCCCGTATTTTCTGTTCCTAAAACATTACAGCACTGGTTATAGAAAAAGTTCATGAGTGAAATTGTCTCGACAGTGCCACCTGATTTAGTGGAGACGATATAAAGTGTATCTTTCGGATCAAAGTAGTTTCTTAATTCTGCAACCTTATCCGGATGAGTAGAGTCGGCAATTCTAAGCTCCAATCCTTTTCGGTTTCTATTGAATATTTCATTAAATAATTCCGGTGCAAGACTTGAGCCGCCCATCCCCATAAGAAGCACTTTTTTTAATCCGGCCTCTTTACACTCAGTAACAAATGAGTCTATTTCATCCACACTCTCAAGCATCTCTGCTGGGCTGTCCAGCCATCCAAGCCTGTTGTTTATTTCATCCGGGCTTTCGCTCCAGATTTTATGGTCATGGGCAAAAAGATTTTGAATGATACTCTGCTCTTCAAATTTGCTTACCTGAGCATCAATTGCTTTATGATATTTTTCTAAATTGTAAGATTTTATTTTCATTTGATTTCAATTGTATAACTAATTTACTGGTTCTAAACTGCCCAGTACAGTTGGAATAAGCTCTGACACTGTTGGGTGAATATGTACAGCTCTTTGTATGGTCGTATAAGGCGCATTTGCATACATTACATCCAATATACAGTGTATGGCTTCATCGCCTTCTATACCCAGGATTGCCGCACCGAGAATCTCTTTTGTATCAGCATCTACAATAACTTTCATAAACCCCTGGGTCTCACTTCTTTCTCTTGCCCTGCCTACCCGGCTCATATTTCTTTTGCCGACAAGCAGTTTCCTGCCGGATTTTCTTGCCTGATCTTCTGTCATTCCTACTCTACCCAGCGGAGGGTCTATAAAAAGTCCGTAACATAAAATCCTGTCTGTCACTTTTCTTGGATCATTATCGAGGATGTTGGTTGCAACTATCTCAAAGTCGTTGTATGAGGTGTGAGTAAATGCTCCCCTGCCGTTGCAGTCACCAATTGCCCAAATACCGGGTACGTTTGTTTGCAGTTTATCATCAACTTCTATATAACCCCTTTTATCCAACTTAATATCAGTGTTTTCTATTCCAAGATCGTGAGTATTTGGAAGCCTTCCCGTAGCTACTAATAAGTGTGATCCAGAAATTTCTTTATCTCCTTTATTGCAATCAACACCCACTTGAATATCCTTGCCATTCTTGCCAGCAGTTATACATTCAGCTGATAGCCTAAAATTTATTCCTTCATTTTCCAGGATCTCTTTAATATTTTCCGATATTTCTTCATCCTCTCGTGATATAAGTCTGTCTGACATCTCGACAACAGTTACTTCACTGCCAAATCGTCTATACATTTGTGCAAACTCAAGCCCGATATAGCTTCCACCGATTATTATCAAATGTTCCGGCAGAAAATCTACCTGCATCATATCTGAATTTGTGAAAAATTTAACTTCATTAAGCCCTTCTATAGGTGGTACATTTGCCCTGCCTCCAACATTAATAAAAATGTTATCTGCTTCTAATATTTCATCATTTACCTGTACTGTATAATTATCCACAAATCTTCCGTGTCCTTCGTATATATCCACATTTTTCATGTTCTTGAGCCAGCCCTCTACTCCCTTGTTTGATGCTCCCGAGACTTCATCCTTTCTGGCTTTAACTCGTTTCATATCAATATTTATGTCGCCATTTATATTAACTCCATATTCAGCTGCTCTGCTAACCATATTGGCAACCTTGGCGCTTGCAACAAGGGTTTTTGTGGGGATACAGCCGGTATTTACACAGGTGCCTCCAAACAGGTTTCTTTCTATTACAGCTATATTCCTGCCTGTCTGACTGAGTCTTTCAGCAAGTGAAGGGCCTGCCTGACCGGTTCCAATTATTATTGAATCATAATTCTTTGCCATGATCTCTCCTCATCTTCTCCTCATTCTGGGTATATAAACACCTGGAGCAATTATACTAAATAAACTCTAAGTAATACAGAATATATAATTTGATTCTATACTGTTTGATTCTCCAACTTATATTATGATATTATTTAGCCCTATATTGGACTCAGGATATGATTGAAAAGATTTTTAAGTTAGGAGAGAATAATACAAATATTAAGCAGGAAATTGTTGCCGGCTTTACTACTTTTGCGACACTTTCATACATTATATTTGTCCAGCCCGCCGTTCTTTCAGCGGCAGGTATGGACTATGGCTCTGCACTTGTGGCCACTTGTCTTGCTAGTGCAATAGGGATGCTGCTTATGGCTTTTCTTACGAACTATCCGATTGCCCTTGCCCCTGCTATGGGACATAACTTTTACTTTACCTATGTTGTCTGTCTTACAATGGGAGTAATATGGCAGCAAGCTCTGGGAGCTGTATTTATTGCAGGAATTATATTTATTGCATTATCGCTCACTGGTCTTAGAGAAAAAGTGATGGATATATTCCCGGATGCTCTCAGGAACGGAATACCCGTTGGAATTGGGCTTCTAATTGCTTTAATCGGTCTGGAGTGGTCTGGAATCGTAACTTCACATCCTGTGACATATGTAACATTGGGAGACCTGCATTCAAAATACACCCTAATCTCAATTTTCGGCCTGATTGTAATAGCATTTCTACTGGCCATAAAATTCAAAGGGGCGATACTAACCGGAATTATCGGATGTTCTGTGCTGGCACTGATCCTGGGGGTTGTTGAGTTTAACGGAGTGGTTTCAAGCCCACCATCGATAGAGCCTTCCTTGCTTAAGCTTCAGATACCGGACTTGTTTGCAAATCTGGAATTTATCACAGTGATAATAGTTTTCCTGTTTCTGGATTTGTTTGACACTATAGGAACCCTGGTTGGGGTAGGGCAGCTTGGCGGGTTTATGAAAAACGGTAAGCTTCCTAAGGCAAAACAGGCTCTTCTTTCAGATGCAGTTGCCACAAGCACAGGTGCACTTCTTGGTACTTCTACTGTTACAAGCTACATAGAAAGCTCATCGGGCATAAGCGCCGGCGGAAGGACCGGGCTTACAAATGTTGTTACTGCTATTCTCATGATCGCAGCAATCTTTTTCACTCCACTTATTCAGATGGTCGGAGCAGGGATAGATGTGGGTGGAGGTAAATTTCTCTATCCTGTAATAGCGCCAGCTCTTATCATAGTAGGAAGCATGATGATGACAAATGTAAAAATCATAAACTGGGATGACTATACAGAATCTATCCCGGCATTTTTAACTATTATTATCATGCCACTTTCTTTCAGCATCACAGAGGGCATTGCCTTTGGATTTATTTCTTATTCTTTATTAAAGATATTCTCTGGGAAGGCTAAAGAAGTTAATTGGATAATTTATCTGATCTCGTTTCTTTTTATTGCAAGATATATTTGGTTGGTTTAACAAAATTAAATCGATGAAACTAGTTTCATACAACCTAAAAAATGTAAAAATATTTCATTTAATTTTTGTTAGTCTAGCAGTTTTGTTATGCCTATCAATATGGCTTTTTATCAATTCTGAATTTTATAATGCGGATAGATGTCTCGATTCGGGCGGCAGGTTTAATTATGAGACTAAAAAGTGTGAATATGGATAACTTTTAAGTTTCCCAGGTTCCTGATCTTGTTTCTTTCTTTAAAGTTTTACCTAAAAGCTCTAAATATTTATTTCTTGTAATTTCCTGAGAGCCCATGCTTTTCATATGCTCTGTAACGACCTGTGAATCTATGAAGTCAAACTCCCACTTCTTAACTTTTTGAACCAGATAGTGAAGTGCTATCTTTGAAGCGTCTTTCATTTTATGAAACATCGATTCGCCAAAGAATGCTCCGCCTAAAGAAACTCCGTATAAACCTCCAACGAGATTTCCCTCTTGATAGGTTTCTACACAATGGGCATAACCCTGATTGTGAAGTTCTATATAAGCATCAATCATATCTTGAGTTATCCATGTCCCGTCCTGATCTTTTCTTTCTATTTTTGAGCATTCGGTTATCACCTCTTCAAAATTTGTATCAAACTTAACCTCAAAGATATTTTTTTTGATAGTTTTTTGAAGGCTTTTGGAAACGATAAATTTATCAGGAAATAGAACGAGTCTGGGATCAGGTGAAAACCATAATATCGGTTGATCCTCAGAATACCATGGGAATATCCCGTTTTCATAGGCTAGCAGCAACCTATCAGTGCTAAGGTCACCTCCTACAGCAAGCAGTCCATGAGAATCCGCTAATCTTGGATTTGGGAATATTAGATCATCTGATAATAAAAATATTTTATTCTGTCTCATTATTCCATTACAAGTACTGCTGCACCGTTTATTTTGCCAGTTCTAAGATCGTTCAATGCTTCATTGGCTTGTTCTAACTCGTATGTAATTACCTCTGTTTTTACAGGAACTCTTGGAGCTATTGCAAAAAACTCTTCACCGTCTTTTCTTGTCAGATTTGCTACCGATTTAATCTCTCTCTCCCCCCACAGAATATCATATGGGAAAGAAGGTATATCACTCATATGAATTCCTGCACAGATTACAGTTCCACCTTTAACCACGTTTCTCAAAGCGGCTGGTATCAGACTGCCTACAGGCGCAAATATTATTGCAGAATCTAGTTTATCGGGCGGAGGATTATTTGAATCACCAGCCCATTCGCATCCTAGTTCTAATGCAAATTTCTGAGCTTGAGTATCTCCAGACTTTGTGAATGCATAGAGCTCCTTACTCTCAAAAACTGCAACCTGCGCAATGATATGAGCTGCCGCACCAAATCCATAAAGACCAATCTTCTTAGAACTTCCAGTCATCCTGTATGAACGATATCCAATGAGACCTGCACATAGGAGTGGTGCTGCATTAATTGCAGAGTAATCTTTTGGAATAGTGAAACAGTAGTTATGGTTAGCCACAGCATATTCCGCGTAGCCTCCGTCAATCTGGTAACCTGTAAACTTTGCATTGTCACATAGGTTTTCCTTTCCTGATTCACAGAATTTGCATTTGTTACATGTCTGTCCTAGCCAGGGGACACCAATGATGTCTCCAGTACTAAATCCACCTACATTACTTCCAAGTTCTATTATTTCTCCCACAATTTCATGCCCTAATATCAGAGGCAATTTCGGTTCAGCTAATTCACCATCTACTATATGCAGGTCAGTTCTGCATACTGCGCAGGCTTTTACTTTTAATAAGACCTGCTCTGGATTAGGTTTTTGAATATCCAACTCTCTTAATTCAAGAGCGGCTCTGCTCCTTTCTAATACCATTGCTTTCATTGTTTGATTCTAACTTTTATGCATCCAATATATTTGAAATATTATTTTAATACTTATATAAATATTATAAGGTTTTAAATTAGACTTGAAATAGCTGTGCTCTACAAATATGATTTAGTCTGTTTTTTACAGGACTTATGAAATTATGCCAAACACAAGCATCTTAAGAGAAATAGAGCTTCTTATAAACTCTAATCATTCAATAATTTTTATTGAAACAGCAGAGGAAGAGAGGGCCGATGCCCTGATTAAGCATATTGCAGATGCGATGAACATCGGGTTTTTTATCTGGTCGGCGTCTAAGGGGCTGCGCAGAGTGGATGGAGAAGAAGTTAAAGGCTCGGTATATCAAACTACAGAACTGTCCCTGGCTCTTGGGCATGTGGAAAGTTCGGGTTTTCCCGCTGTTTATCATTTCCAGGGTATGTCTGATTATTTTGAAGACAGGGTGCTCATTACAAGACTAAAAGATACAGCCAAGACCTTTACAGATAAAAAAGGGGCCATAATAATTACAGGGATTGATATAGATATTCCTGATCAGTTGAAGCCTTATTGTGCTGTTATAAAAATACCTGAACCTAGTATTAAACAGTATGAAGATCTGCTTCATCATGTGCTGCGTGACCTGCAATCAAAGATAGATGTGCAGTTTAAGCTTGATTCTGATGACCTGAACAAATTACTTAATAACTTAAAAGGGCTTACTCTTATGGAAGCAGAGAAGGTTATTACAAAAGCCATTGTAGAAGATGGTACTCTTGCTCCAAAGGATATAAACAGGGTTATTGATGAAAAAATTAAAGTAGTGGAACGTGAGGGTCTGCTGGAATATTATCCAAATGAAGAGACGATGGACAGTGTTGCTGACCTCAGGAGCTTGAAATCATGGCTAGCAAAGCGCAAAGAGATAATTCTAAAACCTGATAAGGCAAGAGAATTTGGGCTCTCGTTTCCTAAGGGGATTTTGTTATTGGGCGTACCAGGTTGTGGAAAGAGTCTTTGTGCAAAAGCAGTGGCCATGGAATGGGGGCTACCGCTTCTAAAGCTGGACCCTTCAAACCTGTATAATAAATACATTGGCGAGAGTGAGAAGAACTTTAAACGTGCAATGCAGACCGCTGAAAAGCTCTCTCCCGTGATTCTTTGGATAGATGAAATTGAAAAAGCATTCTCTTCGGTATCAGGGGATCATGACGCAGGAGTATCTACAAGGATATTCGGTACATTCCTTTCATGGCTGCAGGACAGAAATGGTGATGTCTTTATAGTAGCCACTGCAAATGATGTACAGAAGCTTCCTGCAGAGTTTTTAAGAAAAGGAAGATTTGATGAGATATTTTTTGTAGATGTGCCAGACCCCGAGTCAAGAGAAGCAATATTTGAAATTCATCTTGAAAAAAGAGGTAAGGACGCCGGTAAATTTGATATGAAATCCATAGTTGAAGCAACTACAGGATTTAGCGGATCAGAAATTGAGCAGGTAATTGTGTCTGCCCTATATACTGCATTCTCGAATGATCTTGAATTATCCACTACTTTACTGCTCGATGAGATAAGGGTAACCAAACCACTTACTGTGACAATGAGTGACCGCATCAGCAACTTAAGAGAGTGGGCAAAAGAAAGAACCGTAAGCGCTCATTAGTTAATAAAATCAATCATGGATAAAGAGCATGCCAACATATTTTTGACCGCAGAGTGGAAATATCTGGCAATGGTCAATTACCTGATCGACACTGAAATACTGATTCCTTATATTCCAAATGAAACCGAGCTTGATGACTATAACGGTAATAATTTTGTAAGCCTTATAGGGTTTCGTTTTATTAATACAAGGCTAAAAGGAATTTCCATCCCTTTCCATACCGATTTTGAAGAGATTAATCTACGGTTCTATGTAAAGAGGAAATCAGATGAAGGCTGGAGAAGAGGAGTTGTCTTTATAAAAGAAATAGTACCTAAAACCATGATCGCATTTGTAGCTAATAACTTATACAATGAAAACTATATAGCACTTGAAACCAGAAGTGATTTGAGATTTAAAGACGATATACTATCGGAAGTAAAGTATTCATGGAAAATAAATAATAATTGGAATTATATTTCCATGTCAGTAAATGGTGAGAAAAAAGAGCTTAAAGCAGGTAGCGAGCCAGAATTTATAGCTCAACATTACTGGGGTTACAGTAAGAGAAAAGATGTAACAGTAGAATACCGTGTTGAACATCCAAAATGGAGCTATTGGGATTCGGTTCAAACAGAAACCAGTGTGGATGTTGCAAAACTGTATGGACAGGAGTTTGTTGATGCACTTTCTTCCAACCCACATTCAGCATTCCTGGCCGAGGGTTCAGATGTTACAGTGTCACATGGAAAGAACCTCTGATCCTGAGTAAATTCCTGAAACATTCTCAGCTACAATGCATCATGCCAGATATGAATACCAGTTAAATAGTTGAACAATTATACAACAAAGAAAAACCAGTTAATATATTATTGAAACTAATATACGGGAGATAAATTATGAAAGCAGCCAGGGCTTATGGAATAGAAGATGTTAGAGTCGAAGAAGTACCTAATCCAAAAATTGAAAATCCAACAGACGTGATAGTTAAAGTAACTATGGGTGGTATATGCGGATCAGACCTGCATATATATAGAGGCCATTTTCAACTCGAAGAAGGAGACGGAGTTGGTCATGAATTTGTTGGAAGAGTTGAAGAAGTGGGCAGTGATGTAAAAACACTTAAAAAAGGTGATAAGGTAATAGGACCATTTTGGGTTAGTTGTGGTCATTGCACTTATTGTGAAAAGGGTCTTACAACATCATGTTTGAATGGAGGGTGTTTTGGATTTGGAAATCTTCTTGGTGGACATCCCGGCTGTTAGGCTGAATATATAAAGGTTGCTCATGCTGACGGTACACTGGTTAAAGTGCCAGGTAGTCTTGATGATGACAGCAATGATGAAAAGACTATTTTCCTGGGTGATAATATCTCCACAGGATATCATGGAGCGGTTTGCGGAGGCATAAAACCCGGAGATACAGTAGCTGTACTGGGAGATGGAGCTGTTGGCCTTTTTGCTACATATGCTGCAACTCTTTTTGATCCAGCAAAGGTGATTACGATCGGGCATCATGATTACAGGCTTGAGATTGCAAAAAAGTACGGGGCATCTGAGTTAATAAACTCTAACAATGAGGATTTGGAAGAAAGAATAATAGAAATTACAAACGGCACGGGAGCAGATGTAATAATAGAATGTGTAGGAACTTCTGAATGTCTGCAGCAGTCTCTAAACTCAGTAAGACCGGGTGGCACTGTATCATTCGTAGGACTTTTCTGGGAGCCGTTTCCACTAAATGTGACTGACTTCTTTTTAAGAAACTTAACCCTCAAAGGAGGAGTAGCTCCAAGTAGAACTTATATACCAAAACTCCTGCCACTTGTAGAAGCTGATAAGTTTGATCCTTCACTGGTGATAAGCCACAGAATTTCCCTCGATGAAGTTCCCAAGGGTTATGAGCTTATGAACAACAGAAAAGAAAATGCAATTAAGATTGTATTCAGGCCATAAATAGTTTTTATTGCATCCTGCTTCAGGGCATAGAGTACAGGGCTGATCCAATAAGGTAATAGAGGATTAAACCGATTAGTTTGTAGTCGTAATAACAGCAATTAACAAGTGCTTAGTCTATATCCTCATTTATTGTCAAGCTCCCCAAATACAAATTGTTCATAGCGGAGGCAAGCTTATGTGCAATATTATGGTGAAGACGTTCATGCCAGCCACTGACAATAATATCCTAAATATCCGCTACGACGGCGCAGTAGTTAATTTTAAAAATACTAAGATTGCCTCTACGACTGATTCATATGTTGTTTCTCCTCTTTTCACCGGGGATAGATTTAGGACAGCTGAATGTAAATGGGACGGTTAAAGATTTTGCAATGTGTCGGGCTACCTCTCTTTATGTAAGTATAGGCTTATAATTGCAGCTATTGCTAATTAGATATTATAATAATTGAAAGATGTCACAACTGCTATATTTTAATTAAAAGTAAAATAATTAAACTTGTTAATATAACCTTACAATAGATTCTTAGAGTATTCTTGCAAAGGACTATTCTTCTTGTTTGATATTTATTCTAATTGCAGATCAAAAAAATAATCTTTGATAACCTGTTTTATATCTATACTAGATTGCTTATAATTATATATTATCATTATTAATAATGATAATATTCTTTCTTATCTTAGGATTGATATTTCTTATAGCCGGGGCTGAACTATTGGTTAAAGGCTCGTCCCGTCTGGCATCTTCATTTGGCATATCACCCTTTCTTGTTGGTCTTACTGTAGTGGCATTTGGAACAAGCTCGCCAGAGCTTGCAGTGAGTGTCAAAGCGGCACTCTCCAATCAGGCTAGTATCGGGTTGGGTAATATAATTGGCAGCAATATTTTTAATATTCTCTTTATAATTGGTATCTCGGCAATAATAAGACAGCTATTCGTTACTAAACAGTTATTAAAACAAGAAGTACCTTTAATTATCTTTGTATCCGGGTTGGTTCTTATATTTGCTCTCGATGGAAATTTTAATAGATTAGAAGGCTTACTACTGCTAGCAGGTTTTGCAATTTATATGATCTTCTTGGTTCGTCAAAGCCGCATAGAGCAAGCGAAACCTGGAGATGATTTTAAAACTGAATTTACGCTTAGAGAAGACACCATTGTTAGTATTCCACGAAACACTCTATTTATTATACTAGGGCTTGGGTTATTGGTGCTAGGATCGAAATGGTTTGTAAACAGCGCAGTATCAATTGCAGAGTACTTTGAAGTAAGCAAGATTGTAATTGGTCTTACTATTGTGGCTGCAGGGACTTCTTTGCCAGAAGTGGTTACATCTGTTTTAGCTACAATAAAAGGAGAGCGTGATATAGCAGTAGGAAATATTATAGGGAGTAATCTATTTAACATCATGGCTGTTCTTGGTTTGAGCAGTCTGGTTGCTCCAGTAGGTATTCAGATAGCTCCATCAGTTATAGGTTT
Organism: Thermodesulfobacteriota bacterium; assembly: GCA_041572575.1. Lineage (GTDB taxonomy): Bacteria > Desulfobacterota_D > UBA1144 > Nemesobacterales > N074bin48 > N074bin48. Next base: position 18,278 of record JBFFSH010000008.1, on the reverse strand, counting down.
TGATATACCTATAATGATAATAATTTCTATTATATGCTTTCCGATTTTCTATACGGACAGCTTGATGAGCAGGTTGGAGGGAGGCTTGTTTCTTGGATGTTACATTGCATATATATCATATATAGTTTTTATCTCTTCCAATAATTTAACTTTACCGCTTTTAAATAATATGATGCTTTACATTCTGGTTGCTGTATGTTTTTTGATATTCATAGGAGTAATAATCAAGCCATTTATAAACTTGTTTAAAAAATAAATCTTCATACTATTTTTGCTTCTTTACAATTGCCTTTTGAATTGCTAAATTGTTTGGATAGAAAACGACGCCGCTTCTGGTTTTAATTTCTATGTTAAACAAAGAGAGATTCAAGACTTCTCCTTCTATGGTATTGTCACCGTCTTGTATTTTGATATTGGTTCCAGCCTTGATTGGATATTCAAAAAAGAGTATCACGGCGGATGTAATATTAGAAAGTACCGACCATGATGCAAAGAGGGCTATTCCTGCTACTGCAAAAAAACTTGTAATATAGAACTCTAAACCCTCGATGCTTATTCCCCATATTAATATCAGGATAGAAAAATACACAGTGACCCAAAAAATAGTGTTTAGTTTCTTGATAAGGAAAGCTCTTGCAGGTGTATATTCATACTTTTCCGAGATGTCTTTAATGATTTTATTCAGCAGTTTTCTAAACAACAAAAAAAGTATTGCAATAGCTAATGAAATTACTAATTGATAAATCATTTTTATGCCTCTAGACTTTCAATAATTAATGTATATTTTGTAGACATTATAACTTAAATATGTGTATGGGATAAACATTTGTCCAGTGTTGATATAATTATTGAAATCCCCAAGGGGAGCAGAAACAAGTACGAATATGACAAAGAAAAAAAGGCATTCAGGCTGGACAGAATGATATTTTCTTCTGTGCATTACCCCGCCGATTATGGATATATAGAAAATACCCTTGCAGAAGACGGCGATGCGCTTGATGCACTTGTTTTACTTTGGGAGCCTACATTCACAGGATGCATTGTGGAAGGCAGACCCGTGGGATATCTGGACATGAAAGATGAAAAAGGGCAGGATGAAAAAATTTTGTGCGTTCCACTTACCGATCCTCACTGGGAACAAATTAAGGATATTGAGGATGTGCCCTCTCATTTGTTAAAGGAAATTGAACACTTCTTTTTAATCTACAAGCAACTTGAAAGTAAAAATGTAGAAGTCACAGGGTGGAAAAATAAAGACTGTGCTCTAAATATTATCAATAAAGCTCAGCAAAAATTTATTTCGAGTGAATAACGACTTAAAGGAGCAAAGATGCCTAAGATAGACATTGATTTAAAGCTTGATTACAAAAGTGAGGATGAGGATACGATAGATGATCTTTATTTAGACGATATATTGGATGAGCTGGGAGATATTATAGTTGATCATTTCAATGTAAAAAAAGACATATATGGTGTTTTAAATTTATATAAACAAGAAAAACTCAAGAAATCTTTGAACTTTGATTAATTGATCAGAATGATAAAGTAAACGTGGTTGTAGTAAAATTTTCATACAATATATTTATAAAAATTGAAGTATAAAGGGGTATATTGTAGAAATTAAAAAAGTCTTGGCAGATGTACTGGGGCAGGTAGGCATAGCCGGCTTTGCCGACATGCTGATCATGTCTTTTATTATCTATTCCCTTCTTGTCTGGCTTAAAAGAACCCAGGCCCGTTTTATACTCACCGGTATTTTTATTATAGGAGTTATTTACCTATTATCACAGCAGTTTAACTTAGTTTTAACTTCTTTGATCCTGCAGGCGTTTTTTGCTGTAATTCTTTTGGCAGTTCTAATAATATTTCAAAAAGAACTAAGACAGCTTTTCGAGCAGGTAGCACTTTGGAGCTTTAATCCAGCATCGAAAAGTGAACAGGTTGAAAGTGAGTTTCAGTCCAGCATACATATAATATCTGAATCTCTTATAGACTTTGCAAATAAAAAAATAGGGGCTCTGGTTGTACTTCCTGCAAAAGATAATATAGAAAGTTTTCTTGATGGTGGTACTGAGCTTAACGGAAAACTGAGTGAAGAGCTTTTGGATAGCCTTTTCGACCCTCATTCACACGGCCATGATGGAGCAGTTATCATAGAAAATAATAAGATCTCTAAATTTTCCTGTCATCTCCCTTTATCTCAAAACTTCAGCCAGCTTCAAAAACGAGGCACCCGCCATGCAGCGGCTCTTGGACTTTCAGAAAACACCGATGCTCTTTGTATTGTAGTGTCGGAAGAAAGGGGAGAAATATCAATAGCAAGAAATGGAAAGCTTACAAAAATACAAAACGATGAAATAAAAAAATACTTAGAGGATTATTATACGGAAACAAATCCTAATATTATTGTTAATTCATGGAAAGACTTCTTTAGGAAAAACTACAGAGACAAGGCAATAGCGGTAGCAGCTTCTATTCTTCTATGGTTTGTATTTGTCCATGAGTCTCGCCTTATATACAAAAGTTATAATATTCCCGTAACTAATATAGTAGTCCCTTCTGAAATGAAAATTAGCAGAATTAAACCTGAAGAAATTAAGGTAATATTATCCGGTTTCAAGAGGGATTTCTTTTTCTATAATCCCAATAATATTAAAGCCGTTATTAAATTGCCTGATGCAGTCGTTGGGGATAATTTAGTGACTATCACTAGAAGTGATTTCATCATTCCTAAAAATCTTGTAGTTGAGAGGATTCATCCCACGAGTATGTATATCACTCTTACGAACCAACATAATCAATAGGAGGATCATAGTATGGAACAAACAAGCCAATTAGTACCTTTTGTAAGCAAATTTTTTGATTATGATCCACTAACTGCAACCCATGCCCTTGAGACTATGGAAAGAGCACAGGCTGTGAGGGTATTGACAGAGCTTCCACCTTCAATTTCTGCAAAGATATTCAAGCACCTGCAGGTTGATTTTGCTTCTGACTTATTAGAATCGGTATCATCCGACACACTCAAAGAAATAATGGAAAAGCTCGACCCACAGCAGGGGGCGCTAATTTTTCTAAATATAGAAGAAGAATTAAGATTAAAACTCCTTGAGCATCTTACAGACAAGGATAAAAAGGCAATACAGGAACTTCTTACTTATCCCAAAGGCAGTGTGGGCAATATAATGTCTACCGAATATCTTGCTTTTAGAAGCGATATTAAAGTTAATGACGCTATAAATAAGATAAAAGAACGTTCAAGGGCTAAAGCCCCTCCAGCGTCTTACGTCTATGTAATTGATTCTGAAAATCATCTTATCGGTATCTTAAATATGAGAGACCTGATTGTGGCTGATGATTATTCAACATTAGAAAGCATCATGATAAAAAACGTGTTTACGATTGATGCATTTATGCAAAGAGAAGACGCTGCAAATGAGCTTTCAAACAGGAAATATTTTGCCGCACCTGTGGTAGATGCTGAAAACCATCTGCTTGGAATAGTGAAGGCGGATCAACTAATAAACCAGGCTCAGCAAGAAGCCTCTGAAGACATCATGAAGATGTTTGGTGTGGGCAGTGAAGAGAGAGCATTTTCTACACTAACTTTTTCACTCAGAAAAAGACTGCCGTGGCTGCATATAAATCTCGTAACAGCATTTATGGCGGCAAGCGTTGTTGCTGTGTTTGAGGACATAATTGCCAAGATCACCGTTCTTGCTGTTTTTCTTCCAATAGTAGCCGGACAGGGCGGAAATGCAGGCTCGCAGTCACTTGCAGTTGTTATGAGAGGGCTTGTTATGAGGGAGATATCACCAAGAGAATCGAAGAAGATGCTTTTAAAAGAAGGCAAGATAGGTTTTGTAAACGGAGTTGTTATCGGGCTTGTAACTGCGCTTGTGGCCTGGCTTTGGAAAGGAAATCCTTATTTAGGTTTAGTAATAGGACTTGCAATGATAGTGAACCTGGTTGCTGCCGGCTTGTCCGGGGCGTTTATTCCTCTTACCCTAAAAGCCATTGGTCAGGACCCTGCTCAATCTTCCAGTATCATACTTACAACCGTTACAGATATAGTCGGGTTTTTTGCATTCTTGGGGTTTGCCGTGATATTTCAAAATCTCTTAATGTGATGTGTTAATGAATACGTAATCATATTTTTATTGATCTGTATTATTGATAGTTTTCTTATCTAATAATTCTGCTATTTCATATAGAATGATTTAGTAATATCATATTTACTGTTAAAATTTATTATGATGGAAGAATTTAAAACACCTGCAATTGCGGATAAATCGAAGAAGAACAATTTAAAATTGTTAAGCCTTGAAGAGTATCTATTCACACTTTTGATTATATTATCAATCATAGGAATTGCAGTTACCAGTTATTCAAGCAATTATATACTAAAATATTGGCTAATGATGGTGCCTGTATTTGCTGTTGTGAGCATTTATTACGGCTGGGTAAATGAAAACAAAAAAAATCAAAAAAATAAAGATTTTATTAAGGATCAGATACTCCAGTGGGCGGGTCTTCTCATCGCGGTGTTGCTGGTTCTTCTGCTTGTAAATTATGGCAATATAAAGAGCAGTAATGCCGGATATTTTATTATTATCTTGTTGTCACTTGCAACATATATATCAGGGATACAGTATGACAGGCGGCTGGTTATACTTGCAGCTTTGCTCGGATTAACCGCCGGAGTCACGTCTGTAATTGAACATATTTTCTGGATGGTGCTTGTATTGGCAATACTTTACGGCGCTTACTTTATATATATTAAAAGGAAACATCTTTAATTTATACAGGTTGGAATAACCAGAATATACCAAATACAAAATATATAATATTTGTCACTCTTATGACGGACCTATTATTCATACCTCGATATGATCAGTCTTCTTTTTGTGTTTTGGAATATTTCTGCATATCTTCATGAAGGTCTAATTCATCGACAATTTCATCGCCTATAAGAAACTCTAATACATCCTCAAGTGCTACAACACCTACATACTGTTCATTTTTGTTTTCGACACAAAACAGGTGCCTACGAGTAATCAAAAATCTATCCAGTAGATCATGAAGCAGCATATTGGTGGGAACAAAATCCGGGGCTATCATAAGATTGTGTATTCGCTGATCTTTTTCACCCCTTAGTAGGTTTTGAAATATATCCTGCCTTCTTACTATTCCTACAATCTTATTTTCATCTTCTTTACTAAATACAGGTATACGGCTATAACGCCAGTGGTCAGAATCCAGATCGATCTGGTCTAAAGTGGTATTTTCTTCAAGAGTACAAACCACATTTTTTGGGGTCATAATATCCTCTACATACACATCATCTAATTTCAGTGCGTTGGATACCCATTTGGCTTCCTGCTTCAGTATCTCTCCACCATGGTTGCTTAACCTCGTAAGACTTATGATATCTTCTTCTGTAGGCATGTTTAAATGTGAATTTTTCCCCCACAGTCTTGTTATATAACCACTGGCTTTTACAAAAGGCATCAGGACTGTAACAAGAAGTTGTATAAAGGAAGACAGCTTTGGCGCTAGAACATTTGCATAAGTAACTCCTAAGGATTTAGGAATTATTTCACTAAAGAATAGTACTCCCGCAGTGAATCCGGCGGAAAAAAGTCCCAGCCATGCGTCACCATAATAATTTGATACAAGTGCACCTGCCCATGATGCTCCCAGTACATTAACAGCTGTATTTAAAGTAAGAATAGCCGCGATTGGCTCGTCTATTTTATCCCTGAGTTTCGATAGCCTTATCCCTCCTGGGTCACCATCCCTTTTAAGGCTCTCTATCCTGCTTCTTGGCATGGAATATAATGCAGCTTCCATAAGGGAGCAGAGAAATGAGCCTATCAGGCTAATACCAGTAATAACAGCGATCAGATACATTTTTAGTTGTGCTCCTTGTCCAGGTTTGTGGTTCCAATATGCATAATTGCATCACCACGGTTTACTATTGGGAGGGTTCTAACGGCTAGTACATAACCGTTCAAACGTGACTTAAGCTTATATTCGGTTTCTCCATAAGGATCGGTTATGGTTGCAATTACCTGTTTCTTTTTTACAACATCACCGTAATCTACAAGTGGTCTGTAAAGTCCGGAGTGAGTTGCTCTAGTCCATGAACTTTGTTTAATAACCTGAGTTTCTCTGTTGCTTATAAAAACACTGTTGTTCATACCAAGATAGCTCATAAGCCTTTTAATTCCATCAATACCTTCTTTAATAGTAACTTCATCGAACCTTAGGGATTCCCCTCCTTCAAAAACAAGGATAGACTTTCCCTCTTTTTGAGCCGCTCTGCGAAAAGATCCGTCTCTTAACTTGGAATTTATAATGAATGCAGGAGAAAATGCATTTGCCAGCTCTAAATTCTTTGGTATATCAAATGTGCATCTTATTTGAGGATAATTTTTATTTACAGCCCCTGTATGAAAATCCACACCATAATCCACGTGAGGTAATACTACATTCATCAGTGTATATGCAATTCTTCCTGCAAGAGATCCCTCCTTAGTGCCGGGAAAACTCCTGTTTAGGTCTCTGCCATCGGGCATAGTACGAGAGTTGTTTAAGAAACCGTAAACATTAACTATGGGTAGTATAACAAGAGTTCCTGTAGTAGGAATACTATCTTCACTTAATATGAATCTTCTTATTATTTCTACACCGTTTAACTCATCACCATGAAGCCCAGCTGTTATAAGAAGAACAGGTCCGTCGGTTTGTGACCTGCGTATATAAACCGGAAGGTCTATTACAGTGTGAGTTGGAAGTTTCGCTATCTTTAGATCGATTCGGGCATTTTCGCCTAGCGCAACTTTTTTACCGTTTATAGAAAAAATATGGGGCATTAAATTTGCACCTCATTGTTAACAACTTTTTTCTTCCTTGGTTTTCTTCTTTTGATTCGATTTTCCAGGATCAAGGATTTCATGTTCTCGAGTTTTCCAAAGCACAAAAGCGTATCTCCCAGCAAAATTTCACGAGTCGACTTTGGGTTTGAGATCATCTTGTTACTGCGCTTAATGCTCATTATAACTATGTCTTTCTCTCTAAATCCCGCATCTTTAACTGCTGTCCCAATAATGTCTGAATTCTTTGCTATCTGAATTTCAACAACCCCGTAGCCTTTATCCAGGGTAAACCTCTGTCTTAGATCAAGCTCGGGAAAGAGAGCCTGTTGTTCAAGGTGTTCTACTATAGCGCCTGCAACATCTATATTCGTTGCTCTTTCTATACCTTCAAAACCAGGAGAAGAGTTTACCTCCATAATCTGCGGCCCGTCGTTTCCTTCAAGCATATCTACTCCGGCAACACTAAGCCCCATAATTTGAGCAGCTCGTATCGCAGTCTGTTGATATTTGTCATCCAGTTCTACTTTTTCTACAGTCCCCCCCCTGTGAACGTTGCTTCTAAATTCATCGCCTTTTGCTTTTCTGCGCATAGCTGCAATAACTTTGTTGCCCGCTACTATTGCCCTAATGTCTACACCTTTACTTTCTTTAACGAATTTCTGTATTAATACGTTTTGTTTTGTACTCTGCAGGGTTTCAATGATTGCTTCTGCTACTTTATTGGTATCAGCGAGTATGACGCCTATGCCCTGAGTGCCTTCGAGCAGCTTTATTATTACAGGAGCCCCTCCGAGCTCTTCAATGGCTGGAATTATCATTTCCTTATTCTTTACAAATATTGTATGTGGAAATCCCAGGTTATGCTTTGCAAGTAATTGAATAGAGCGGAGTTTATCTCTCGAAGAAAGTATACCAAGAGACGAATTAAGACAGTATAAACCCATTTCTTCAAACTGTCTGAGTACAGCAGTTCCAAAAAAGGTGAGAGAAGCCCCTATGCGGGGAATAACAGCATCATATTTCGGAAGATATTTATTCTTATATAATAAGTTAGGATCACCGGATTCTACATTTATTGAAAACTTCGTTGTATCAAAAACTCCTGCTTTGTGTCCTCTTTCCCTGCATGCTTCCAGCAATCTCCTGGTACTGTAAAGTCTGGGGCCTCTGGACATGATGACTATTTTCATTTGTGCTACTTTTTAATCTTTCCTTTATAAGATAAGTTGTATCTGTTTATGTCTACAATAAAGTCGTGTTTTAGTAGTTTTCTTCCAATCAGCACAGGGCAGCTCATTTTTTCTCTGTTTGTAAGTGAAAGTTCAACCTCATAATCCTTATCAAAAAGTCTAATAATAGATTTAACGATAAACCTAAGCTCACTTTCTCCAAACGAGTTCTTTACGGTTTTCTCCTTATATACAGGGAGTTTAAAAGTTTTCTTTTGATACTTAGGATGAGTGGAGTCCAGAAGCTTAAATCTCACATACTTCTTATTATTTTCTTTTACTGGTTCTATAGTACTGCAGTGAATAGATGTGGTATAAGCACCCGTATCTACTTTAGCATCGATGTTATATAGTTTAAGCTTAGGAAAGTCTACCCTGTCTTTCCTGCCGATTATTGTTTTGGGTGTATTAATTTTCAATATTGGAAATTAATCCTGTTAATTCAATTAAATACAATAGGTGTAATAACAAAATAAAGATTGTGTTCAGATAGCAATTATTAAAAAAGGTAGTACTTAATAGATAGTCAGGTGCCTGACATTAGTTAAAAAAAAGGCCCTTAAATGTTAAGGGCCTTTTTTGTTTGTTTAGTGAATTCTATTAGTTAAGGCTGGATTCGATAGCAGATTTAAGTCCCTGTTCATTTGCGCCCCTAACCATAATTCCATTTACCACAAAAGATGGGGTGGAATTAATTCCAATTGACTGTCCTTCTGACATTTCGTTATTAACTCTCTCGGCAATCTTGGGATCGGACATGCATTCGCCGAATTTCTTTTCATCAATTTTAAGCTCTTTTGCAAACTCTGCGAACTTTTGTGCTGAATTTTCCAGAGTGATCGTTCTTTGGTTTTCAAAAATTTTGTCATGATATTTCCAAAATGCTTCATGCCCGGCTGTTTTATAGCTACAAATGGAAGCGATAGATGCAGGTGTTGCCCAGTTATGATTTGGAAGAGGGTACTGTTTATAAACTACTCTTATCTTATCTTTATAATCTTTTAAAACATTTTCGATAATTGGATTGGCTCTATTGCAAAACGGGCATTGGAAATCTGAATACTCAACTATTGTAACCTTTGCGTTCTTGTTACCCTTTATTGGTACGTCATCAAGTGAAATCTTATCCATCGTTTCTTTGGTTTTATCTACTGTGGTGTCTATTACTTCACCTGCAATAAGATATTTAGAATCCTGAGTCAGAAGCATAGGATATGTATTTCTGGCAATTGTAATAGATCCCTTTCTTATTCCCTTAATCGGAGTCTCTTCAAATGTTGCAGTATCGATTGGGTTTCCTAAAACAGCATATTTACCACTCTTATCGAGCATAAATGGAATGTCTACAGTCCTTCCCGAAAACGTAATCGCTATGTTTCCGCTTCTCATATCGGCAATTTGCGCATTTTCAAAGCCAGTTACTACAAGCACAGCATCATGTGGTAAATCTGCTGCATAGCTTTTTTTGAAATAGTTCTGAAGCCTATCTATAAGCTCTTTATCTGACATTTCTGAATTAGAATTTGATGAACATACGGCAAAAAAAGTCAGAGAAAATATAGTCAGGATTAAAATCAGATATTTATTGGATTTCATTAGCTGTTCCTCCCAAAAAAAATTTAGAAACTATATCATTTCATAATAGGATAGCAATAACTATGTTACTTTCCATCTAAAAATGTAAAAACCAAAAAATCATGTAAATTCTCTGTTATTATGATGACATTTATTAAGTTCTTATTTCTTGTTTCAGTAAGCTTCTGGCTTGGAAGCATCTTCTTTTTTTCCGCTGTTACTGCTCCATCGATATTTGGCGCACTGCCAAAACCCGAGGCCGGAGTTCTTATCACTATTATTTTTAATAAATATTATCTCATACAGTATGTACTTGCAGGTATATCTATAATTTCGCTATTATTATTGATAAAAATTGATAAAGACAGGAATATATTTAGGTATATAAGGCTTGCACTTGTTTGTTTAATGTTAATTTTTACAGTTTTTTCGGGCACATATATTAGAAATTCTGCACTGCAGGCAAAATCTGTAATGAAACACTCTGATCCCGGAGCAGAAGTATATATAAAATCAGAAAAAACTTTTAAAAGCTCTCATAGAAACTCTGTAATAATCAATGGTCTTGTATTTTTAGCGGGAATTGTTATTTTATTAAACATTGCTAAACGTAATGAATTATAGAGCAGATTTAGCAGGAGGTAGTAAGTATGTTTGAAGTTACAACAAAAGCGGCTAATGAGATTAAAAGACTGATATCAGAAGATGATGAAATTGATAATGCATTTCTCAGGGTAAGAGTTGTACCCGGGGGTTGTTCAGGATTTTCTTATGAGATGGGTTTTGACGACGAAACTGAAGAAAATGATCAGATCTTTGAGGTTGGCGACGTAAAGGTTGCAATAGATGAGTTTAGTTATCCTTATATTAAAGGTGGTACTCTGGATTTTAAAGATGGGCTCAATGGTACGGGGTTTCACATTGAAAATCCAAACGCAGTAGGGCAGTGTGGCTGCGGTACTTCTTTTACAGTTTAATTTACAAATAAAACTACAAAATTTATAACCATGGTTGAGCAATTGACTGCTCATCCATGGTTTTTTTGTTTTTAATACTAATTTTACAATCAATATGAAATACAGAGAGCTTGGAAGTACCGGACTAAAAGTATCAGAGATTGGGTTTGGCGCGTGGGCGATTGGAGGTGCTGGGTATGGGCCGACTGACGATACTGAGTCTAAAAAAGCCTTGCACAGGGCACTGGATTTAGGTGTGAATTTTATTGATACTGCAGATTCTTATGGAAACGGCCATAGTGAAATGCTTATAGGAGATGTTTTGGAGTCCAGAGGGGATAGGAACGCCATTATTTGTACGAAGTTCGGGTGGGATTTTTATTCAGAATCAGGTATTAAAAGCAATCTCGATGAAAAATATATTAGATTTGCGGTGAAGCAGAGCCTGCAGCGCTTAAAAAGAGAAAATGTCGATGTTTATCTCATACATAGCTCCGATCCTCAAAAAATTAAGGAATTTGATGTCATTAATACCCTTAATTCCTTAAAAAATGAAGGAATAATCAGATTTTTTGGAATATCCATAAATGACTACTATTATGATAAAATACTGCCTTGTTTAGAGCAATTTAATCCAGATGTAGTAGAGGTAAGACTTAATTTGCTTGATAGGATCGATAAATCCGGGTTATTTGATTTATGTAAAAGAACCCGAACGGGGATGATAATACGCGAACCTCTGGCAAATGGACTGCTGAGTGGTAAATATACAAAGAATTCTGTATTTTCAAAAAATGATCACAGACATGGTTTTAGTGAAGGGTATTTAGAACAGCAGTTAAATAATGTAGAATTACTAAAGGGGTATTTCGGATCAAATGGAAACATGATCTGTGGATCAATAAAGTATACTCTACGGTATGAGTCTGTATCTGTAGTAATACCGGGCGCAAAGACTACAAGGCAGGTAGAAGAGAACATTTGTGCTTTGGATCATGATTTTGATTTTGATAAGTATGAGAAATTTAAAAAAGAAAATTTAATCTAATATATCTTTAATTATAATTATTTATATATATAATCTAAGGTCTTAGAGACCGAACTAATTTTATCTGGGGTATTTTAATGAGCACTAATAAATCGAAAAGTCTTAAGCTGCATGATGATTCTATTTCTTATGACAGGATAAAATCCAAACATGTGGTAGAAAACCTGTATTCAGATTTTATTCCTTGGAATGAACTTGATGATTTCTATCCGTATATTCATGCACCGTCAGGAAAAAGAATAGAATTTCAGGACGATCCCGCAATGATAATCGGTACTGCAATATTTAAGTCAACGGGAGAGAGAGTTGCTATTGTAGCTCAGCAGACTCCTTCGGATGATTCAGAGAGGATTAAACTTAATTTTGGACTGGTAAAAGCAGACGGTTACGGGCTTTCTCTTAACATGATGGAATATGCAGAAAGGCACAACATTATGCTCCATACATATGTGGACACTATTGGTGGCGACCCTTATGAATATTCGGCTGAAAAACTGCAGTCGTGGCTAATTTCTTACTGTCAGGCTAAAATGATAAGCCTTAAAACCAAATCTATTTCGGTTGTTCTCGGCAGTGGAGGAAGCGGCGGAGCAATAGCAATTCAGCTTGCGCACAAGCGTTTTATGCTCTCAAGAGCCGAGTATGCTGTTATAACTTCCAAGGGTTGTTCTGCAATATTGTTCAGAACTGCCGATAATGAAGAAGAGGCCCTCAAGGTGCTGCAGCCCACAGCCGACTATATGCAGAAATATGGAATCATAGATGATATTATAAAAGAGCCTATGCTCGATAAGGCAGACTATTTCCCCAAAGTACTCGAAAACATAAATAAAGCCCTAACTAAAGCTACAAATGAACTCAAAAAATCTGATGTAAACTACTTGCGTGAAATTCTTATTAAAAACATAGAACAATGCGGTCAGATTGAGCAGCACCACCAAAAATATAATACATTTGCAAGGAAACTTAAAAAGCTGGTCAGATCTTCTTTCAGTAAATCAAAAAATCCCGATGTATCACAGATGCAGATAGCTCTATATGGCGGAGAACCCTATGTGTGTAATGATGAAAAGGATCAGGAGGGTAAAGTCGTTCGGGCTGGGTGTAAAAATCAGACTACTGAGGATGAATTTAGACTCAATTATCAGTCATGCCCAAAATGCTCAAAGCAGATGCCGCTTACTTCGGATGAGTATATTGAAATGCTTCTAGATGACGGCTCATTCAATGAGATTAGACCCGATATTTCTTTGGATAATATTGATAGCAGGTTCAATTTTTATGATTATTCTTCAAGCAGGCAGAAAATGGGTAAGAAAACCGACTCAAAGGATTCTCTTGTAGTTGGTTACGGTATGATATTTGAGACCCCCGTGGCAGTTGCTGTTAGTGACTTCAGGTTTATGGGTGGATCGATGGGCTCGGTATTTGGTGAGAAAATGAGATTGATAACCGAATATGCTCTTATGAACAAACTTCCTCTTATCTCAATATCTGCAACAGGAGGAGCTAGGATGCAGGAAGGTACTGTGGCTCTTTATCAGATGGCAAAAACTATCGCTTCATCTCTTAAGTTAAAAGAAGCAGGTCTTCCGTACATTACAATTCTTGGCCATCCTACAACAGGCGGAGCGCTTGCAAGTTATGCCGTGCAGGGAGATTTTATTATCTCAGAGAAAAAAGCTAATATTGCCTTTGCAGGAGACAGGGTAGTTAAGCTTACAAGCGGCGGCAGGGGAGTAGATCCTGAAATAATGTCATCAGAATTTTATGAGCAGCACGGTGGTATTCATCTTGTGCTTGATAGAAAGCAAATTAAATCAGCGTTAGCAGGAATACTGAAAGTCACCCACTGGTACAGAAACATAAAAGACACGGCTGATTATTCATTTGTGTAGTTTTCTATAACTCTTGCTTTATATTCTGCCAGTCTTTATAAAATAAACTTTCATAAGATATTAGTGGAGCTTTGTTTGAAATATTGCTGAATATGTTTTACATAATTGTTATCTAATAGAAGAAGAATGAAAAGGTTATACACAGATCAAAACAGCCTTATGGTTGGGAACATCAAAAATATTATGGAAAACAACGACATAGAGTGCATTATAAAAAACTTTATGCTCGTTGGCTCTGTAGGCGAGCTGCCCCCCACAGTGTGTTCAACAGAGCTTTGGGTTATAAATGACGAACAATATGATCAAGCCAAGCAGATTCTAAAAGAAGTCTTTTCTGAAGATAAAGATAAAGACCCAAAATGGAAGTGCAGTAGCTGCGGTGAGATGATCGAAGGACAGTTTACAGACTGCTGGAATTGCGGGCAGGGTAAGAAAGGCTGATCAAAAATTGTAAAAAATTTATTTGTCTTCAATCCATCCTTTCAAGTACATTGCCAACAACATAAAACCCCACATAGCACAAAATATCCCTGAATAAATCATATGCTCTGGCTTATATTTGTCGAAATAATCTACTTCATCATCTGGTAACAAATTAGGTAATATTTTTTGCAGATTCTAATCCGTATCATCTAGCTGTCTTTTTCGTATCTTTTTTGATGTATTAGTATTATTTGATGTTTTTTTATATATATATGCTGTAATAGATATACAAGAACCCAGGATAATGAAAATTAATGGTACAAATAAAAACATGTTTGATATTTAGATTAAATAATTTTACTTATACGAATCCTTCCTCTTATCTATCGTAAGAACATAAACTATTTTTTCTTCGTCACTTATTGAATAAAAGATTCTATAGTTTCCTGTTCGGTATCGCCAGGTTTCTGGATCGTAGGCTCTGAGTTTTTTAATGTTTTTGCCGTAAGCGGGTTCTTCTTTTAACTGGGGGTAGATATAGTCTAAAAGTTTTTTGTATACAAACTTATAATCTTTTTTTTCAAGCTTACTTAACTTTTTTTGAAATTCATCAGTTTCAAAAATCCTATAGCTAGCCAACAAACTTTCCCTTCTTCTGCTTCATATCTTTTTGCGCACGCTTTATACTTTTGTTTAGTTCATCATTTGATTCGATCTCTGCCATTTCATATTCATCAACTAAATTGTTGGTTTCTATATAACGAAGCACAGAAGTCTCAATGAAGTTTGACATCGTACGGTTGTCACTATCGGCAAGTGCTTTGAATTTACTGTAAATTTTTTCTTCAAGTCTTAAGGTTATAGTTTTAGACATTTTAACCTCGTATAATTAGAATACATTGTATTTATTTGTAATAAAAAGTATACAGTAGGGCTTTAATAGTGCAAATTGAAAAACACTATAGATTCGCAACATTAATCGGGATGTATTATCAGGTAGTTCTGGGTACCTTATCGGATGTATTCCGAACAAAGATAATGGAACTCAATAACACTGTATTTATTAATAATCTGAAAATTACACTACAAACTTTCAATATTTATCCATACGATATGAATGAGATGTTATTGATATGTTGATTCAATTGTTGATTTTAATTCAGGAACAATACATAGATTATACAAATAAACAATAAAAAAAGCGAGGCTTGAAATTTTATCCAAGCGTATCTTTTTTAGATTAATATCTATTGTCTAAAGTTAATTAACTAATCTTAGAATCATTAAGTGATCTTAGTATTGCTGCAAAGAGTCCGAGAACTATGGCAGCAAGAAGTATTCCCTACTGACCCTTGGTGGGAATGATGACAGTTGGTCTGCCTTTACAAGATGGATGATGTATTTCATCATATTTATTTGTATCAAATCTTTGTAATAAGAATATGAAAAGCGTGCAAAACCTTGCACGCTATGCGCAACAATCTGCATGCTTCAATATAGTTTAAACAATATTACAACTAACATAATATAATGATTTTAATATTTTACATTAAATCTATGAACTGGTATGTTAATTGTAATAATAAAATTGGTCTAGTTTCTTATATTCTTTAATTTTCATATAGTAGAGGGGAGTAATAATTAAAACGAATATTAATGGATTCACCATTCTCGAAGTCCTGATTGCAATACTTATTATGAGTATAGGCTTTATTGCTATGTCTCAGATGCAGTATTTTTCCATTCAACAAAAATATAAAGCCGAAATTGGAACAACTGCCACAAACATAATACAGTTTACAAGTGATGCAGATATAGCATTTGCAAAAAAAATGCAGTATTTAAACTCTAATGTACTCATTGATGTCATAGCTCAGCGGACCCCTGACTACTCATATTGTGACGATGGGAGTGATGATAATATGGACTGCGGCGGGTGCCCATGTAATCCCCTCTCTGCGTTCATGCTGGACCCCACAACTATTGGAACTGAGTCAAGCTGTGCAGTAATACCAATTACAGATTATGATCCAAATGAACTGATATACACCGATCTCGATACATGTCTATCAGATTTAACCGATCCGTCAATAACAACAAGTGAATCTATGGTTGTTGTAAGAACATCTAATCTTACACAATCTGCTGTAGACAGTACAACTGTTCAGACTTTAGAGCTTGTATATGGCGTAAAATCTGCCAAACAATTTAGGGAAACTCCTGGTTCAGTTACTATTCGCGATACGCTAGCTACACAGTCTTTTTCAGTAACTGCTCATATAGACAATTTTAATGAATCCGGTCAGATAACATTGGATGCCGCAGATTGGCAGACAGTAAGGGTGCCACATTTACCATGAAACAAGATAGAGATATCAAACACAAGCAGGGTTTCACACTTGTGGAGCTCCTAATTTCAATTGCAGTATTTACGGTGATTTTTACCGCATTGATGCTGGCTTTCCAGCAGCAGCAGCGCCAGTTTACTTTTACCCAGGAGGCCGTAAATGTCGATCAGACAGGAAGGACGGCCCTTGATTTTATCGCAAGCAAATTAAGAAACGCAGGTGCAAGGCAGGCAAAAAGCTATTCTGTAAAATTTATTAATGGTGGTAGTCCCAACTGTACAGGGGTTACAACAAACCCTGGGACTAAAAATTCTGAACCTGACTGTGTTCAGATCTATACATGGGATAAGTTAAGAGGACATAGTGTTGACGTATCCGGAAATGAAGATTACCCTTCTACACCCGGAGATGTTACTATAATTACAAGTGATCCATTCAGGGTACAGGTTCCCAAGTCCTGGAGTGATGCAAGCCTTATAGAATCTGGTGATTCTCATTTAATAGGCTTCTGGTCCCGGGCAATACTTTGTGATCCAACGGGTACTATAGACTGCAATGCAACTCCAGAACAGTGTACAGAATGCGGGGCTATCCTGAAAGTCGACGCTGATGATGTGCTCTCTTCGGGTGAGGTTATAGAGTTTGACAATAAAGATGCAATAATACAGCAGAATTTCCAAAGTGCTGACTTTGCTGATATCAGCACTTTTATCGCTAATTTCTTTATACCCAGAATATCTTCACTTACCTCTGAAATGACGATTCTCGAATACTATCAATTCTCAGTGAATCAGACCACCCGTTCGCTTCTTTACACAACCGATCCTTCAATTGCTCCTTCTGCCATAGCAGGTGGAGAAAACTCTCCGGGTATAGTTGACCTGCAGTTTGTTTTTAATCTGCAAAACCCAGACGGTACTACGAGTAAAGTTGGTGTGCTTGATGACACCAATGCATTTACTGATTTTACCGATCCCAGCCTGGTTGAATCGGGAAGCGGTCCTCATATAAGCCGCACAAAGGATACAACAACCGTTCAGGTCTATTTGGTTGTAAGGTCAAGGCTAAAACCCCAGCTTATGAGCGGTAATGCTCCTCCGCCTAAAAATCTTCCTCAAATCGGAGACAGGAGCCTAATATCGACAAGCGAAGATTCGCTTGGTGAGGGGTATATTTACAAAATATTTACAACAACAGTGTACTTGAGAAACTTATCTAGAGAAGAGGTAGGCTAAACAATGATTGAAGACTCTGTTTATTTTAAGGATAAAGGCATAAAAAATCGTCATAATGATGATTCTCAAAAAGGTATAGCTATAATAATTGCACTAATTACCCTGCTTATCATATCTATCATGGCTGTTTCGATATCATTTGTTTCAAATACGGATTATTCTACAATGAGCAGTTATAAAGCAGGGCAGGAAGCATTTCTTGCAGCCGAGCGCTGCACGGTTGAAGCGAGAAAGACGTTTGAGATTGAAGGTATAGAAACTCTGGTAGCCCTGCAGACAATAGATAAACATGATCCGCTTGAACTTACACTTCCAAACGGCGCAGTATGCAGATCGGGACCAAGATTTTATGACTCTGGTTCAGATGATTCTCTTCCTTTCGTTAACCTTCCGGAAGGAGTAAAGAGCATACAGAGGTCTTTAAAGCACACATCCCTGCCATCTGGGGGGAAGAGCTCGCCTGTGGCTGCAGCGTTGTCATTTGAGGTATTAGGTAAAGACTCGCAAGACAAAGATAAAGATGATAAAGATGATGATATAAACACCGGAGTTCATATTTCGGTTGGAATAGAAACTTTTCTTCCAGGAGGGGGGAGCAATGTTTATTAGAAAAATTAGGATTAATCGAATTATAAAAGGTTTAAAATCTAAGCTACCGCTTATAGGTATTATATTATTGCTCGTT
>JBFFSH010000007.1:0-50560 GCA_041572575.1 Thermodesulfobacteriota bacterium | reverse complement strand
TTTGGCTTTAGTTCTCTCGTATTCTTTGAGTATTGGTATCCATCTCTTTACTACCACTATCTCATGGTATTTCATTAAGCACCTCCTTAGTTATTAATATATACTAATTTGGTTACTTAATTACTGAGCATTTACAAGGGTAGGCATAAGTCTTTAAAATTAGATATAATAATTATAAAAATTAAGAGAGTAGGGTAAAAAAGGTTTTAGGAGGGAAAAATGGCCAGATTTTTACTATTTTTATCTGTTTTACTGGTTGGGGCTGGTTTTTCATATGCAGAACAAGTTAAGGTTCTATCAAGTGTAAATGCTATAAGAGAAGAATGTAAATTCTTTTCACCTGTGAAGGCAAAGGTGAATTACAATGATGAACTTAGCATTCTGGATAAAAAAGGTGATTGGAACTGGGTGAGTTTTTTAGATGTACAAGGCTGTATTCATAATTCTGCTATCACTGAGAGAAAAGTAGCTCTTACAAATCTCGATACTTCATCAGATGATATTGTATCTTACAACGAGGTATCACTAGCTGGTAAAGGTTTTTTTCAGGAACTATATACTTTTACTAATCCCAATGCCAAATTTGGTATATTGGAAGCTATTGAGAGCTTCGAAGTAACAGAGCAGCAGCTTGCAGAATTTGCTCAGGAAGGAAGTTTACACTTACCTTAATTCTTCTTTTTTAGAGTAAAATCAGAAGACTCAAGTATATTCTGTAAAATTACAGACTTAGGGGTTTTTTATATTAATGCATTTGGGGTATTAACAAGATAATTATGAGATTTTTGATATTATTTCTTTGTGTATTAATTTTTTCCAGCTGTTCAGCAAAGAAGGTTTTAAAAGCTCCGGAACGTTCTTTAAACCGTATTTCGGCTGCTGTAGAAAATTCTAAAGGTATAACACCTGATCAGGAATATTATATTGGCAGGGCAGTTGCAGCTAAAATAGTATCTACTTATTCTATCCTCGAAGATGAAGAATTAACAAAATATCTCAATCTGGTAGGAAATACCGTTGCCGAAAATTCTGATAATCCTGATATCCCTGCTGGATACCATTTTGGTGTTTTAGATACAAAAGACATTAATGCTTTTGCATGTCCAGGTGGAGTAGTGTTTGTAACAAAAGGCCTGATTGATACACTTGAATCAGAGGATGAGCTTGCAGCGGTTCTGGCTCACGAAATTGCGCATATCAATAATCCTGATGGTATATTGTCTATAGAAGATGCTAGAAAATCAGGTGTACTTTCTGCAATTTTATTAGAACCATTTAGATTTGCAGCAAGTCTTACACCTCTTCATCTCTCTAGTTTTTCCGGTGCGTTCTTATCTTCAGTAGATTCAGTAACAAATACAGTATCTGAAAAAGGATATAATAAGGATCAGGAATTTGCTGCAGACAGTGATGCTTTAAAGTTTTTACAGAGGGCAGCATATGATCCGTCAGCTTTGATTAATTATCAAAAAAAGGTACTAGAGCATCACAATAAAGTAGAATCAGAAGATTTGCAGACACACCCCGGACTTGCTGAAAGAATAAACATACTTAAATCTATTGCTCCTGCTTCAGAGCAGGATGATGCAAAAGTTGAGCTCAGGAAGAAAAGATTTAATAAAGCTTTAAAAGGCTGATACTCTAACCTTCTAGTCTAATTCTATCAGTTTTCCATCTTCTAATATTTCAATGTTTTCCTGTATAGGAAGCTTCTCTATATCTTTAAGAACTTCATCTTGAAACAGAGGTTTTATATGTGAGATATAATATTTAATATCATCCCGGCCGAGTCTTTTAACTTCATCATGGAAAAATTCTGGGGTTAGATGTCTTGTGATTTCAGCTGTTTCATACATATGGTTGGGAAAACTAACTCCGGCTATAATTGCTTTTAAGTTTTGCTGATTTTTGCATTGTTCCCAGAATTGGTCTGTTTTATATGTATCTGCCGTAAAAGCAAAGGAGCACGTCCCGTTATCAATGATCAACCCATCTGTTGGTACTATATGGTTTACGCGAACGGGTGTAACTTCGTAATTTGATAGTTTAAATGAATTTAAGCTTGAAAATTCCTTCCATTTAAATAGTTCATTTTTACTCTTTGCTATTTCTATCAGGTTTGGCCATACGCTGTTATTAAGTATATGTGATTTTATTGTATTCCAGCTCTCCGAGGATGAGTAGATAGTAAATGGACTCTCTTTGATCCAGAAAAGCTTTTCAAGTAAAAAAGGCAGGTCAGCTATATGATCAAAGTGTGAGTGAGTAATTAGAAGATGATCGATGTTTCTGATAGCTGAGTCTTCAAGATTATTTGTTACGGATCCAGCATCGATTAAAATCTTATCATCAATTAAAAAACATGTAGGATTACTTTTGGTGCTTCTTGCACCAGAACAACCCAATATCTTGATTTTCATAACAGAATAATATGTTTATTAAGATAAGTTGAAGTTATATGATAGTAATGAATCTATATATTATATTCTTTGAGTAATAAATTCAAGATGGCCTATCTTAAACTTTTTCTTATAGATATACTTATTTGCTCTATAATAACTACAGCAATGAGAACTACAAGTGTAAGTGTAGCCACTTTTTCGTACTGAAATGAACGGATATACAATAATATATAAAACCCAATACCTCCTGCACCTACAAGGCCCAGAATAAGAGATTCCCTGAGATTTAGCTCAAACCTAAATAGAGTATCCCGTACAAGATCTGGAGCTACCTGAGTTAAAATACCAAATCTAATTTTCTGTGCAAAGTTAGCCCCTGTTGCCTGAAGTGCTTCAATAGGTCCTATCTTGGCATTTTCCATAGCTTCAGAATAAAATTTGCCGAGCATACCAGTGGAATGAAGCGCAATTGCAAGTACCCCTGGAAAAGGTCCCAGTCCTACAGTGCTTACAAATAAAAGCGCAAGAAGGATTACCGGTATGCCTCTTAACATTGCAAGAAGCCATTTTACCGGTCTGTTTATATATGCTGGAGTAATATTTTCTGCTGCGAGAATACCAGCAAAGAAAGACATTATTGCACTTAAGAATGTTCCAAACAGCGCTATCTGTATAGTCTCGATAGTAGATTTGAATACAGTCTGAGCTACGCTCATATCAGGAGGAACCATGCGGGAAAAAAATTCGGCCATCCTTGGCAAACCTTCAATAAGCTTAGAGGTCTGAAAATCAGCGCCTTTCGATGACCAGAAGAACAGAAATACAAGTACAAGTATGGTTACAATTCTTTGTATGGTAAATGCAGGCTTAATCGAGCGGGAGTCTTTTGTGTTCACATTACTGTTATTTAACTTTTAGTATCGAACATAATAGATGATTCGAATTCTGTTTCATAAATTAAGTTAAGATGGGAGTTATCAAGCTCTGCCGACTCGGCATCAAAAACTACACTTCCCTTTCTAAGGCCGATAATTCTTTGTACATATCTTTTTGCAAGTGCGGGCTGGTGAAGATTAATAATAAGAGTTGCTCCGTGCTTTGTGCTTGTTTCTACAAGCAGGTCTAAAATTTCATGAGAAAGTGCAGGGTCTAGATTGCTCACAGGTTCGTCTGCAAGTATTACCCCCGCCTGCTGGGTAATCACCCTTGCAATTGCGGTTCTCTGCATTTCTCCTCCACTTAGTGTATCGGTTCTCTGATTTATCTTATCTAATAAATTTACTTCTTTTATTGCTTCATATGCAAGATCTTTATCTTTTTGAGAGAACATTCCCAGTAAACTCTTAATTCTGTTTGTCTTCCCTAACCTGCCAAACAGTACATTTTCAAATACAGTACTTCTTCCAATTAGGTTAAAGTTTTGAAATATAAACCCAATGTTGCCCCTTTTATTATCTGATACATCTACTGAGCCAAAGTAGGGTTCAATAAAACCACCAATAGTACGGAGTAATGTAGTCTTACCTGCACCACTAGAACCTATTATTCCAACTGTCTGCGCTTTGGGAATTATGAGATTATCAATGTCCAGTACATCGCTGTTTTCACCCGGGTATCTGACGGCTAATTTTCTTATTACCACATCAGGTTTTTGTAAGTACAGACGACTAACTGAGTTTTTATCCTGTCCAATGTAAACTTCCATTTCATTTATCCTCGCTTTTAAGATTCCTGTTATTTTAAATAACCATATAACTTTGCCATCTGCTCAACATGCTCGTAATTTTTATGTGTAGCTTCCACATATCCATCCGGGCTGTAAACATATTTAAGTAAATGGCTATATTCTGAACTGTTTAACTTAAGCATCGCTTTTTTGAAATTTTCTTTGATTACAGGATTAAGTCCTTTCCTTGAACAAACCACATGAGAAGGGATGTCCTCTGACTCGGCTATCCACTTTACTTTTGCAAGCTGTTCTGCAGTGAGAAGAAGGTCAGCAAACTGACTTACTCCGGCAGCGTCTACAAGCCCGTTTGCCAAAGCCTGTATTGCCTGCTGATAGCCGCCAGCAAAGTATACGGTTTTAAAAAAATTATTAGCGTCTTCGCCCTGCTCTAAAAATCCCTGTTTAACAAATAGATCTAGCGGATACAGGTATCCTGATTCAGATATGGGATCGGCAAAGGCTATGCTTTTACCCTTGAGATTCTTTAAGCTGTTAATCCCGCTGTCCCTTCGTACAAAAATTCTTCCTTTATATAGAGGGCTTCCCCTGTACACTTCAGAGAGCAATACCTCTGCACCTATTTCATTGTGAGCAAGGACATAAGGCAGACCACCCATAAATGAAACATCGGCCTGTCCGCTCCTAAGCGCCTCAACCGCTGCTGCATGATCCTGTGTTACATATCCTTTTACAGTAACGCCTATTTCTTTTTCAAGATATTTTGTAATTTGTTTAATATCACCAAGTAGCTTTTCGGGATTTTCCTGTGGTATGAATGCAAGGGTCAGTGTATCCTGATTGTTGTTTTCTTTCAGGTCTGCATAAGTATTTAGCCCTGTTAAAATCACAGCCGCTAATGTTATTATTAAACTTAATTTTAATTGTCTTTTCATTTTATCCTCTTTGCTATTTGAATTTAGGTCCATACTTGTTTTCAAGCTCTTTGTATTCGAGCCATAAAGATGCAGATGTCGGCCAGTCATTTTTTTCTACGGCATCCAATATATTGTCCAGTTTGTCTGTAAGTTCATACACAAGTGAAGACTGATCCAGATTTTTAAGCCCCGCTGCATCAAATTTCAGGTCTTTTGATACAGTGTTTAAGAGCAGGGCAATATGAAATTTATCCTCAGCAGGTATGAGTGTGTTTAGCGTGCTTAAAAATGTAGAAAGCTCAGACCAGTCCAGGGTGAACTGTGTGTTTTCATAATCAAAATTTTCAAACGGTTCTTCCCCTGTGCCAACCTCATCAAGATATGCCGTGAGATCGGATTTTTCTTTTTCATTTAATTTGAGTTTGTATTTATTATCAAACCACTCCACCACATCTGAAAGGTTTTCAAGCGACCCATCATGAAAATAAGGTGCAGTGTACTTAATATTTATAAGCGTGGGAGTATCGAAAAAGCTGTCCCTTGCATTTGGTGAGGATGCATTACCAGAGCCTATATCATGCCTGAGACCGTCTATAAAGTTAGAACTTGGAATGTGGCAGCTGCTGCAAGCTCTCCCTCCCATTGAATGAAACTTCTTATTAAATAATTTTTCACCATTTCTGGCCTGTTTAGAAGCATTTTCATTGAGAGTACCGTCAGGGTTTAGATACTGTGATGGAAGCCAGTCAAACTCGAGCATATAGGTAACAAGCGCATCCAGCATAAGCGGGGTAGGCTCGGCCCCTCCAAATTCGTTCACTATTACATTTCTTACAAAGTCTCTAAGGCTTGCAAACCTGCCGTCCCTTCCATAGGGTGCTGTGAATCTTATTCCCCTAAGACTTGGAATATCTATTGAGTCATTCCTGTGATCATTAAAGAGAGGGTTAAAGAATTGCCCGTCCACGTCTATTGAGCCCGGTTTGTGGCTTATTCCGGGAATAAAAAAACTTTTGTTTATGTCGCTTCTGTTATGACACGTAGAACATGCGATGCCAAGATCGTTTGCAGGGCTTCCGAAAATTTCTTTGGAATCAAAAAGCATATCTCCATAGGCTACCAAAAACAGGTCTTTTTCATCAAATCCTCGTTCTTCAAAATTAAGTACAAGTCTTGGCAGTGGAACCTGATCATTTAAGTTGGTTCCGGGAGGAAGCCAGTCAAAATCTGATTTATTCGTATCATTTTTATCAACACTAAGAGGAACAGGTATGAGTACGTTCTTTCTTACTGACTTTTCATAGTTAGCTATAAGGTAATCCTCTATAGCCTTCTTAGATTTGGTAAATGTGGCTGTATCGGGTTTTATCTCGGCAGCGCCAAGTACTCCTCTCGATCCCAGGCTCGTATTCATATTGAGCCAGGCTTTACCAAGAATCACATAGTTTTGCTCGTCATATTTATGAATGAACTTCTCAAACGCTCTGTATAGCTCTTTTGCATTGCTTATGTACTGAGAAGCCTTTGAAGGATTATCAATCTCCTGCTGAGCTTTTGACAGTAAAAATCTAATGTAATTGGAAAGAGCATTAGTTGTAATTTGATAAACTTTTTCTTTGTTTTTGGAACTTATAGCTTCTTTAATTTCTGCCTGATAGTTTTTGTTGCTAAACTTTGTGATCTGGTCGAGTATTTCATAAACTGATCTGTAATCGTAGCCGGACCCTGCCTGAGAGCTGTACTCTTTTTCTACAAGTTCCCAGTTAATGGGTTTTAGATTGAGATAGAAAACAGATCTTAAATAAGAAGCCGGCAGCGGGTGCCACGGCTGTTCTTTAACAATATGAGCACTCGTGTTAATAACAAGTGCTGTAACTATTGTTAGTGCTACTGTGCTTATAATTAATGTTTTTTTTGTGCTCATCTTTTTTTTAGTTGTACTTAATTTTCCTTAAATTAATTTAATACGGGGATTTTTTCCCCATGTATTCCAAATTCCCTCTGGCCTACTATATTTTCGATTTTTTTCATAACGTCCTCAGACACATAATGCTCGAGCCTTTCAGCTTCGCCGTGTACCTTATCCGTTGAGACATTAAGTTTTTCATTCAAATATATTTCCAAAATCCTGTGCTTTCTTATTATGTTAATTGCGATCTCTTTTCCTGAATCTGTTAGATTTACCCCTTTATGAGACACATAGTTTATAAATTTGTTTTCGGATAGCTTCTTTATCATTGCTGTAGCCGAAGCATCTTTTATATTGAGTCTCTCTGCAAGTGAAGAGGTAGAAACCACCTCACTATCTTTTTGTAAATAGAAAATGGTTTTTAGATAATCTTCAACAGTCGGTGTAATTTCCATAATAATTATTTTAGATCAATAAATATATATTTTTAGTATAGTCTAAATTTAATCTTTTTTAGACCTTTGTCAAATGCTTTTTGCTAGAATAAAAAGGTAAACGCTGCTGAGACTGTAAACGCTGCTGAGACTGTAAACGCTTCGTCAGTATTATCTGTGTATAAATCATAGGTTACACCCATAATTATCGTAAGCATCTCATTAACGGGTGAGGTAAACCCCACAGTTCCATTAAAAACCTCAGTGCTGCTGCCGCTTTCAGGATCTTCATATGTATATGAAACCTCTACAACGGGCTGAAGTAGGGGAGATACAAAATATCCCACGCCCAGATTGGAAACTACAGCTACATTGTCATCTTCATCGAAGCTGAAAACAACATCCAGATCGGATGATAATTTATCTGTATAGTTTCTTGTAAGGATAAGCCCTACAGGCTCAAACACCCAGGGCTCATCATCTCCAGCTGTGGGAAATGTAACACCTCCCTGATAGGCAAGTGAAAATGGAAAATTATCTGTTTGATCGATTAACCTGTACTTTACCCCTGCTTCTATATTTCCAAAATCAGAGTTACTGTCCTGAACGTCAGAATCCTCAATCTCCAGGAAATTTAAATTAAACCCCGCTTCCAGGTTATCCAAAAATCCATAAGTAAACCTTGAGCCAAACCCATAGTTTCTTGAGTCGGCTGCATCATCTACGGCTGAAAAACTAAAAAATGGTTCAACCTCAAATCTGTTTTTGGGTACTGTGTCTGCGCTAGGAACAATAACCTTGCTGTTTGATATACCTCCCACTCCATATGAAATGTTGGGCATACAGATTATAAATAGAATCGGTAGTGCTATCATAAACTTTTTCATTTTAATCTCCTTGTTGTTGTATTGACTAATAAAATATTTAGTATGCACTAAAATATTGATTAGGCAATAGGAAATTAGCTCTAATTTAGATTTGTTGGATGGTATAATTTTTAACTAATACTGGAAAGTATAATTAGCTGTTAGTGGGTAGTAATACGGGTTATTTCCACTTTATATTACAGCCTATACTCGGTATCTGATCGGGAGATAATGATTGTCCTTCGAGTATTTGATCCAGAGCCTTTCTGATGTCTTTACCTGTAACGGGTCTGCCATTTCCCGGTCGTGAATCATCCATTTGTCCACGGTATACAAGTTTAAGCTCGGCATCGAATATATAGAAATCAGGCGTGCAGGAAGCATCATAGGCCTTTGCAATCTGCTGGGATTCATCAAAAAGATATGGAAAGGGATATCCAAATCTTTCAGCATCTTTTTTCATGTTTTCCGGAGAGTCATCAGGATAGTTATCTACATCATTTGAATTAATAGCAATAAAAGACACACCTTTTGATATATAGTCATTTGCAAGCTCCACAAGCCCCTTCTGCACATGCTTTACATACGGGCAGTGGTTGCATATAAACATTATTACAGTGGCCTTGTCTGACTTTAACTGTTCCAGATTCATATCATTTCCTGACACTGCATCAGGAAGTGTAAAATCAGGTGCTGTAGTTCCCAGTGGGATCATATTTGAGGGTGTTAGTGCCATAATATTCTCCGTATATTTAAAATTTGAAGTATTTAATTTAACAGATTTATTATTAAGATACAGATAAATAAATTAATTATTTTCATTTTGATTTTCCAACCACTTTCCAATCATATTAACTACATATTCAATTTCTTCCTCGCATAATTCTTTCCCTTTTTTAATCCCATGCCACTTCTCAAGACATCCTCTACAGCAGGTAGCTGTAGCATGCTGGGCAACAAACACTGGGTGATTTCTGAAAGGAGTCTGCTTGCCGTCATTTGGGATATCCGCGGGTGCAAGTCTGCTTTCAATAAAATCCCTTGCATGATTAAATATTTCATCGTGTCCCTTGGCTTTATAATACTCAAGCTCCTTTCCTTTGAGTCTGAAACTCCTCCTGAATTTTGATTTGCTAAGTCTGGAAAGAATATCTTCACACATTGTAATTAAATATAATGTATTAGTTACTAAAAAGACTATAACTTTTTATTAATAGTATTATAATTAATATATCTTAGCAGTATCTATGGGAGAGAAATAATATGGATGCAAACAATGATTTTATAAACTGTTGGAACGAGATACTTGTTCCAAAATGGAACAGATTCCGCCACATACTTTCAGGAAACGGCGGAGTGCACAGCGATATGGCTTTTGCCGACTTTGATATTCAGCCCGGTGACAAAGTTCTTGATATTGGATGTGGTTATGGCGAGACATGCCTGGATATAGGACGCATAGTAGGCCCGGAGGGTGAAGTGCTCGGGCTGGACTGTACACAGGCTTTTTTGGATATTGCCAACAAAGAAAGAGATGAGGCCGGGCTTACAAACGTGAGGTTTGAGCTTGGCGATGCGCAGACATATGATCTGCCCGAAAACTACTATGACGTAGTATATTCACGCTTTGGTGTGATGTTTTTTCAAAATGTTGTTTATGCCCTTAAGAATGCTCATAAGACTCTTAAACCTGGTGGAAAGGTATGTATGATCGTATGGCGTACTATAGATGACAACCCTTGCTGGGGGCTTGGAAAACAGATAGCTCTAAAGCACCTGCCTCCTCCGGGAGAAAATGCGGCAACATGCGGTCCGGGCCCGTTTTTCCTGGCTAATGAAGACACTGACAGAGAAATTCTAAAGGCAGCCGGATTTGATAATGTTGTGCTGTTCAAAAGAAATGATGCCGAGGTGTGTGTTGGTACCAGCCTTGAAGAAGCCGTTGACTTTCAGATACTAGTAGGCCCCTCAGGAGAAATTATAAGAGAAGCCGGTGAGCTTGGAAAAGAGAAGCTTCCAGAGGTGAGGAAGGACATGGAAGATGAAATGAGAAAGACACTCAGGGAAGACGGAGTTTATCTTCCATCGAGTACATGGTTTATCATGGCTAAAAAATAAATTAGTCCGGGAGTCATATTGAAATTAGAAGGTTCATGCCACTGCAAAGCTGTTAAATTCAGTGTAGAAAGTCAGCATCCGTATCCGTATATGTATTGCTACTGCTCTATTTGCAGGAAAACTGCAGGCGGAGGCGGGTATGCAATAAATCTCAACGGCGATTACAGCACACTAAAAGTTGAGGGTAAGGAAAATATCACTGTTTACCGAGCTTACCTGAATGATAAAGATGCAAAGGAAGACAAGAAGAGCCCTGCAGAAAGAAGTTTTTGCAGAAAATGTGGAAGCTCGCTCTTTGTCTGGGACCCAAGGTGGCCGGAGCAGGTGCATCCATTTGCAAGTGCAATAGATACAGAGCTTCCTACGCCTCCTGAAAAAACCCATATAATGCTTGAATATAAAGCCGGCTGGGTTGAAGTTCAAAAAGGCTCAGCAGATAAAGAGCATCCCGAATACCCGGACGAATCAATCGCCGGCTGGCACGAGCGTCTGGGACTGGAAGATAAATCTGAATAATCTAAGTAATTCGCTAAACTAACTTTACTAAACTTGATTGAATATTATTAACGTGCCAGTTATCTTCTGCCCAATTAAATACAATGGAACGAAAAATGAAAAGAATATGTGTATTCTGCGGAGCAAATAAAGGCAATAAACCTGAGTATGCTGAAGCGGCAAGAAAACTTGCCGAGGAGCTTGTTTCACATGATATAGAGATTGTTTATGGCGGTGGCAGAATCGGGCTTATGGGAGTGATTGCCGAGAGAGCAATTGAGCTTGGTGGTAAAGTTATTGGAATTATTCCTGAAGCACTTGCCTTAAAAGAGGTGGCTCATGATACAATTACTGATCTTATAGTGGTGGGGTCGATGCATGAGAGAAAAGCCAAGATGGCACAGCTATCTAATGGGTTTATTTCGCTTCCGGGTGGTATAGGAACAATTGAAGAAACCTTCGAAATGCTCACATGGAGTCAGCTTGGGTTTCACAGCAAACCCTGTGGCATAATCAATGTGCTCGGGTTTTATGACAAGCTCATCGAATTTTTAAACCATACATCAGAAGAAAAGTTTTTTATGGATATATACAGAAGGATGCTCATTGTCGAAACGGACCCCTCAGCACTGTTAGGAAAATTCGAACAATACAAACCCCCTCAGGTCCAGCACTGGATTGCTGAGGATGAGATCTAATAATAATTATTACTCTATTCGTTTGTTGATCCGTTCATAAACTTCTTTTCTATTCAAGATTGCTAGAACTACTATTTCGCTTTTTAGAATCTTAAACACAATTCTTATGTCTCCAACTCTTAGCTTCCAGAATCCTTTTAGTGACTTTCTAAGTGGTTTTCCATATTTTTCTGGCTCAGTAGAGAGTCTTTGTTCAATTGCATCTTGTACTCTTTGTTTTATCTTACTGTCAAATTTCTTAATGTCATCTTTAACATCTGGATGATAAATTATAGAGTATGCCATGGCATGATTGTATTAAGACCAAATATCTTCATGAGAGAGAGCTTTTTCTTTTGAAAAGCCCTTTTCTCTTTCTGATGCAATTTCATCCAGCAGGGCATCTTCGTGAGTTTCTAATGCTTCTCGAATAAAATCCCTGGCCTTTAATGAGATGGATATACCTTCCTTTTTTGCGATCTTCTTAATCGCATTATAAAGCGGCTTTTCTAATACAATGTTAATTCGGGGGTTTTTTGTTGGCATACAGAAAGTGTATCATAAGTGATGTACTAAGCAAGATCATATTATTCAGTAACAGTCCACTATCTTTACAAATTTCTTATGAATCTAATTTTTGTTCGATAGACAGGTAAAATAGATAGCTATGGGAATTGCAGCTGATATAGCTATCATTATCGTAGCAGCGCTTATCGGAGGTTCTGCCGCGCGCATGCTTAGGCAGCCGCTTATTATTGGGTTTATCCTTGCAGGAGTAGCGGTAGGTCCC
Organism: Thermodesulfobacteriota bacterium; assembly: GCA_041572575.1. Classification (GTDB taxonomy): domain Bacteria; phylum Desulfobacterota_D; class UBA1144; order Nemesobacterales; family N074bin48; genus N074bin48. The sequence continues at coordinate 38,265 of JBFFSH010000007.1, read as the reverse complement.
TATACAGGTTTTATAGAAGTATCTGAGGTTCACAATATTGAGCTTCTTGCAGAGATTGGTGTGGCATTGCTGCTTTTTGCCTTGGGGCTCGAATTTTCTCTAAAAGAATTAAACCCGGTGCGTAACATTGCACTCTTCGGAACACCTATCCAGATAATTCTTACAACTGCATTTGGTGCAGGCATAGGAAGACTATTTGATCTGGACTGGAACTCTTCCATATGGTTTGGCGCGCTGATTTCAATTTCCAGTACCATGGTTATTTTGAGAACACTAATGAGCCAGGGGAGGATGGGTACACTATCAAGCCGTGTTATGATAGGCATGCTCATTGTGCAGGATCTTGCAGTTATTCCCATGATGATAATTCTACCTCAACTAGCAAACCTTGGGTCTGGGATATCCTTGATTGGTATAGCTGCCCTTAAGGGGTTTACCTTTTTAGGAGTCATGATATTAGTTGGAACTAAAATCCTGCCGGTTCTTTTATCACACATAGCGCGCTGGAACTCAAGAGAGTTGTTTCTTATAGCCATAACAGCAATAGGTCTTGGTGTTGGATATGCTTCATTTCTGGTAGGGCTTTCATTTGCATTTGGGGCATTTATAGCAGGAATTGTGCTGAGCGAATCTGATTATGGTCATCAGGCCCTAAGCGATATAGTTCCACTAAGGGATATTTTTGGCCTCCTGTTTTTTGTATCTGTGGGTATGCTGCTTGATCCTTCATTTTTAATCTCAAATATAAAGACAATATTGCTATTAGTAGTGCTTGTAATGATCGGGAAGGGTTTAATCTTTAGTGGAATAAGCCTTCTGTTTAATTACAGAAACGTAATACCTTTTGCTCTTGGTCTTGGACTGTTTCAGGTAGGTGAGTTTTCTTTCGTACTTGCAAGACTCGGTCTAAGCTCAGGCTCAATCAGCACCGAGCTTTATTCTCTCATATTAAACACTGCTGTAATAACGATGGTATTGACGCCGCTTATCTCGGGTCTTACTGGCCCGATTTATACCTTTTTCAAGGGAAGGCTGCATTATGAAGAGATGGATACCATGAATATCCCAAAGTCAGGACTTCATAACCATATAGTAATAGCTGGTTACGGCAGAGTAGGTAAACATATCTCAAAAATATTAAAACTATTAAAGCTTGATTTTGTGATTATCGAATTTAACTACAACAGAGTATTGGACGCAAAAAATGCCGATATGCCCGTAATTTTCGGAAACATCAGACAAGGAGTAGTGCTCGATGCTGCTAAAATAAATGACGCACGCCTGCTTATTGTCACAATTCCATCAATTCTGATAACGCAATCTGTAGTTAGCACCGTTCAATCTATTAATCCGAATCTTCATATAGTGGCAAGAACAGAAGACATAGAGCATATAAAAACACTACACGATATGGGTGTGTATGAAGTGGTACAGCCACACTTTGAGGCCGGGCTGGAAATAACAAGACAGGCGCTGCTTCACCTGAATGTTCCCGCTGCCGAAATCACAAAATATGAGGATGCCGTAAGACAAGACCTCTATGAGCCTCTTTACAGGATAAACAAGGAATATAAAGAGATGGCCGATCTTAAGAAGGCTGCAAATATGCTTGATCTAAGCTGGATCAATCTAGCAGATGACAGCCCGCTATTAGGTAAAACGATTAGGGAACTTGATATAAGAAGGAAGACGGGCGTTTCAATAGTAGGTATACTTGGCAGTGGTGGAGTTAATCCAAATCCCGGCTCCGAATATATTTTTAAAGCCGGGGACAGGCTGGCCGTGATCGGGAGTCATGATCAGTTAGAAATATTTCAGAACATATGTGAATCAAATTAAGGTCGGGATATCAAAATGAAGGCCATAAGGATTTTAGGAAAGGAAAGGATGTCTGAATCCGGGGCATCGTCACAATTTTCTACCCTGGATTTCTCATTTGCAGAAATATTACACAATATAGAAGAGCTTGTTTCAGAGCTATACTGGGCTCATACAGGTATCATCTACAGTTTTCCGGAAAGTCTTACACAGGAACAGTACAATATCACAAAAAGGAATTTAGAAGAATATCTTCTTCATGAAGATAAGGCCAGATCAATAAACTATATGCACAGAGGGTTTATTGAGAATTTTGGGCAATACATTTTTTCTGAGTGGGTAGAGCTTGCCGGTTATGATGATATACAAAAGTTGAAGACGTTTGACCCCACAGACTCTGATAGTATCGAAGAAAATGCAGTCGTGTTTTTCAGGTGCGTGGATGCAGCCTATTGGGCGGTGTATGCAAAAAATGAAGAAATAATAAATATTCTTGAATCAAATTTTAAGTTTACTGAGACTATTGGCACCTGATTTAACATAATCATAACCTAAATATTATTATCACTTATAAATTTTGAATAACAGACCATATTGGATACTTCCGGTTCTGATCTTTTCCCAGTTTGCAGGCACTTCCCTGTGGTTTGCGGGTAATGCAATAATTTCAGATCTACAGCTTGGGTGGAATCTTGATCCAGCTTCGATAGGCTGGGTAACTTCTTCGGTGCAATTTGGATTTATCACAGGCACGCTATGCTTCGCTTTTTTTGCAATCTCCGATGTATTCTCTCCAAGGAAAGTGTTTTTTGTCTGCTCCATTGTTGGTGCTTTAGCTAACCTTAATATCTATCTGTTTGCAGACGGATTATCTACCCTACTTGTTTTCAGGTTCTTAACCGGGTTTTTTCTGGCCGGTATTTACCCGGTTGGTATGAAAATAGCATCTGGCTGGTACAAGGAAGGTCTTGGGCAGGCTATGGGATTTTTAGTCGGAGCGCTTGTGCTTGGCACTGCATTTCCACATTTGATAAAGGGGCTAGGTGAGACACTTCATTGGAACAGTGTAATTATCGCAGTATCCATTTTATGCGTACTTGGCGGACTTCTTATGTTTTTATTAGTACCTGATGGGCCAAATCTATATAAAGGCACAAGATTTAATTACAAGGCTATTTATCATATCTTCCAGTCAAAAGACCTGCGCGCCGCATCATTTGGCTATTTTGGTCATATGTGGGAGATATATGCGATGTGGGCCTTTATTCCTGTTCTACTTACCATTTATTCTAATTTACATGGGACTGAAATTAATATCCCGATTTGGTCTTTTATATTCATAGGGTGTGGTTCGATAGGCTGCTCTTTAGGGGGAATATTATCAAAAAAAATTGGAAGCGCTTCTGTGGCATTTTATCAATTGACTGTGTCAGGGGTTTGTTGTCTATTTTCGCCTCTGTTAATAAACGCACCGGAATCTATATTCTTTTTAGTACTAATCATATGGGGAATAACAATAGCGGGTGATTCTCCGCAGTTTTCTACTCTCACTGCACAGACGGCGCCAAAAGAGTATGTGGGCTCGGCACTTACGATTGTAACCTGTATAGGGTTTTTTATAACCATATTTAGTATTGAGTTAGTAAACTTTATTCTAACCGTGTTTGATGCAAAGTATGTGTTTATTCTCCTTACTCCAGGCCCTGTATTGGGGCTGTATTATTTCATTCCCTTGTATAAGAAACGCCTATATGAGGTTGCAAATAAATGATGTTCTACAATAATATTGATATGAGATTTAAATGCCTTTATAAAATATTGATATTATTTCTTTTAATAATTCCAGCGCTTAGTTGTCGTAGTGATGCTGCGGTTGATCCTAAATTTAAAGTAGTTGTACTTGGTGCCAGTGGGGGTCTTAATGAACAAGACCTGACATCTTACCTCGTTGCCCCGGAGAATGATAATAACTATGTAGCTTTAGATGCCGGCACGATTTATTATGGAATAAAAAAAGCTGTGGAGCTTGGTAGTTTTAAGGATATTCAAGTTCCTGATAATTCATTATTGAAATTTGAATCCTACATCTTAAGACACCATATAAAAGCATATCTGATTTCCCATGCGCATTTGGATCATACATCCGGATTGATAATTAACTCAGTAGCAGATAGTACAAAAACTATCATAGGAATCCCTAAAACTATTGAGTATATAAGAGACCATATATTTAACTGGGAGATATGGCCAAATTTTGGAACTGAAGGCGCAGGACACAAAATTAATCAGTATAAGTATTTAAGGGCTCTACCAGTTAAAGAAATCGTTATCCCGGAAACTGCAATGAGTGTAACATCATTTGTGCTAAGCCACGGAAACGATCATTATCCTTCAACTGCATTTCTTATAAGCTCGGGTGAATATAGCGTTTTGTATTTTGGTGATACGGGTCCTGATGTGGTAGAGAATGCGGATAACATGAAGCGTGTCTGGGAATATGTGGCGCCTATGGTAAGAGAAAAGAAACTTAGAGCAATATTTTTAGAATCATCTTTTTCAAATGGTCGTCCCGATCATATGCTATATGGACACATGACCCCGAAGTGGATGATGCACGAATTGAATGTATTGGCTAAATTGGCAAATAAAGATACTCCAGGTCAGGCATTAAAAGGTTTACCCGTAGTTGTAACTCATATTAAACCTACCATCAGAGCGGGTATTGATCCCAAAGAGGAAATAAGAAAAGAACTTGATGAATTAAACAACCTGGGAGTGGATTTTATAATACCTGTTCAGGGACAAAGATATGAGTTCTGAAAAAGAACAGGTAGAGAGATATTATAGAGGAGTCCCGGAGCAAAGACTCAAAAAGCTTCGCCATATTAGCAATATCATTACACAAAATTATCCCGACATTGAAGTTAGTATGAAATACAAGATGCCTACTTTTAATCTTGATAAAAACTGGGTGGCAATTGCAAATCAGAAAAACTATATTTCAGTCTACACATGCAGCTATGATCATATCTCTGATTTTAAAAAGAAGTATCCCAAGATTAAGACGGGTAAGGGCTGTATAAATTTTAGAGATATGGACAAGATTCCAATAGATGATATTAAAGCTTTGATAGACAAAGCATTGTCTATGAAAAAATAATTTCCAAAGGCATTAAGTTAAGTCAATAATTACAAAATGTACTTACTGAAAAAATATTCATGTATAATACAAAAATTATGGATAAAAAAGATACCTTTAAACTAACTAATTTAATTACTGTACTAGCATTATTAATATTACTTAGCAGTTTTAGCCTCTATGCGTGTAAACCTGAGCAAAAAATAGAGCCTCCGGAGCCTCTAGCTGAGAAGTATCTTAATTATATAAAAAACGGCGAGATTGAAAAGGCTACAGCTCTTTACTCAGATAAGATGTTCAGTGTAGTACCTAAAGAAAACTGGCTTAAGTCGCTTACGGTTTATCGTTACTTCTATGGGAATTTAAAATCATACGAGCTTCAGCATACAAAGCAGGTTAAAAATGATTCCAAGGAGTTTGGCGGCATATACAGTTACCTTGTTTATAAGGTCGAGTATGACAAGCAGGCAAATCAGGAAGTTTTTACCATAAGACAGCCAGCAGGTGGAGGAGCTTTAGAGCTTGCGGGGCATTATATGAACGTAGAAATCGTAGAGCCTGAAAAACTTATGGAAAGAGTATTTGCCGAGCAATCCGGCAAGATTGCTTCACAACAACCTCCAGCAACAAGTAAACCTGCCGCAGACAAAACTGTTGTTCAGACGATGAGGATAGAAGAAGTCTTAAAAGACGGCAAGAATAGCGGTAAAGAAACAGAGACTAAAAAAGAAGAGTAGATTTAAAAATTCTCTCGTATGTTCTTTGTATTTACCGAAGACGGTTGTTTAGAAATTGTTGATACAATTAAAGAGATCAGAACAAACTATGAGGGGATAGACGTAGAAAGCGGGGTGTATGAGTTTTTTGATCAAAAGGGCAGTAGATTAAAGCCCAGGTTCTCTAAACCCAATAAAGTTAAAAAATATTTCGGATTATTTTCGACAGTGGAATCAGGGCAGTTTGACCTAATTGCCGATGTTGACCCTGGCTCGGACAGTATTTTTACTCTCCTAAAAGAAACCAGCCATTTAAAATCAAACAAACATTTTAAATCCCTTGCAAATGTTAAAATGTATCTTGAGGCAGGTAATGAATCTAAAAAGGATTAGTATTAATAAATTTATCTACATCTTCTTATTATTCCTATGTTCATTACTACTCTTTATTGATGCAAACACATTTTCGCTATATCCGGCTGATAATGTCACGGGCAGAGAATATGGATGTTATACGGTTATTGAAAATCTAATTGGGACTAAATCACCTTCTGTTATTAGACAAATAGAGTTAATTGGAGCAATTCTGATTTTTGTGATTTGTTTAGTATTTACTTTCAAAATGGTGTTTAGAAACTCATTAAAGAGTCATAAATGTTAAATAATCTCATTCAAATTGCCGGTGTCATCAATCTTGAAGAAGCTCTAATGCTTATAGATGAGTGTATTGAATACATCGGATTTCCATTAAGACTTAAAGATGGCAGAGAGGATTTATCTGAACAAAGTGCCAGAGAAATTATTAAGTATATTAAACCCATATCAAAACCTGTTCTAATCACCTACCAGCAAAATGCTAAAGAAATTTCAGAATTTTATGAGTATTTAGAGGTAGATATTATCCAGCTTCATGGGCATATAAAATTAGAAGAAGTTAGAAATCTTAAAAAACTTTATCCAGACCTGCTAATCATAAAAAGCCTGATTGTAAGAAATGATAATTTAGAAGAAATAACAGATGAAATAAATATGTTTTCAGATTTTACAGACTATTTTATTACTGACACATTCGATCCAAAAACTGGAAGAACCGGAGCTACGGGTAAAACACACGATTGGGAAATAAGCAGGCAAATTGTAAATATCTCACCAAAGCCTGTGATACTTGCTGGTGGACTAAACCCTGAAAATGTGAGGGATGCTATTAATGTAGTTAAGCCAGCCGGAGTGGATACACACACAGGAGTAGAAAATTTGAGCGGTAAGAAAGATGCTGAACTGGTTAAAAAATTTGTGTCGGAGTCACAAAAAGGTTTTAATGATTTACTAAATGGGGACAAAGACTGACTTTCTGATCATAGGCGCAGGACCTTTTGGCCTGTCTATGACGGCTTATGCAAAGCACCTGAATATTGACTACAAAATTGTAGGCAGGACCATGGAATTTTGGAAAAAAAATATGCCTGCTGGAATGCGTCTCAGGTCAGGACCGGACTGGCATCTTGACCCGCTCGGTGAGTATACACTTGTTAATTTTCTAAAAACTAAGAACATCAGCCATGAAAACATAAGTCCGATCCCAATAAATCTATATTTGGAATATGTCGATTGGTTCAGAAAAGAAAAACAGATTGAACCTATTCAAGAATATATAACAAAGCTGGATTATTATGCAGATAAAAAACATAGATTTAGGGCCTACCTCTCTAATAATGAAGTAATAGAAGCTCAGTTTGTTCTTGTAGCAATTGGTTTTGGTTATTTTAAAAATATTCCGCAGGAAATGAGTTCCAGTTTGCCCAATAGTTACTATTCACACACGGCTGACCTAATAGATTTTTCAAAACTTAAATCTAAAAATTGTATAATAGTCGGCGGCAGACAGAGTGCATTTGAATCTGCATTATTAATGAAAGAAGCAGGTGTAAGGGAAATTGATATAGTCCATAGGCACAAAACTCCGGAGTTTACACATTCAGACTGGGGCTTTGTTACCCCAATTCTGGATAAAATGATCGACGATCCTGACTACTATATTAAATTAAGTGACCTGGAAAAAAAGGAGATAAATGACAGATTTTGGCAGGAAGGAAGATTGAAACTCGAGCCCTGGTTAAAAGAACTGGATCAATATGAGGATATTGGAATTAATGAACAAACAAATGTTTGTTCGTCGCATATTACAAAAGATGGAAACATAGAGGTCATACTCAGCAATGGAACTAACCTCAATGCTGACCACCTGCTGTTTGCAACCGGATACAAGGTCGATCTGCAAAGAGTTCCATTTCTAAAAAACGGAAATATTTTAGATAAATTGGCTACAAATAACGGCTTTCCAAAGTTAAAAGCAAAATTCCAAAGCAGCCTACCGGGACTTTATTTTACAAGTCTTCCTGCAACAGCAGATTTTGGAGCTTTCTTTGGATTTACGGTGAGCTGCAATACGTCTTCTATGATTATTGGAAATGAGATTAGAAATATAAGCTCGTAAACTTAATTGCCAATTTTTATTAATTTATTACAATCACAACCGTATGAATAAAACTAAAGCCGTTTTTATATTCTCGTTTGTGGTAATAGTTGCTTTTATCCTGATTCTTTCTATATATCTTACAAAAGCAAAGAACCAAAAGCTTACTTATCTGTATGGTCTCGGAGAAAAAGTTTCCAGATCTGCAAACGAAGAACCGCCGACCGCGGCTATCGAAATTGAATTTAACAAAGATGATTCTAAAATTATCACTCTTCTAAATAATGGTGATGTTGAGCAGTGGGACCTAACTAAAAAGACTAAAGAATCGGTTGCAAAAACAAATCGGGTATTTAGTTATTGTGCTGATAAAGATATGTTAGTAACAAGTGAGAATGATACAATCTATCTTACAGATATTGTTTCGCGTAATAAACGCTCCTTAACCAGAGGTAAATATCAATTGGCATCGGTAGATAAAAAATGTGAATATTTAGCTTTAATTGGTGATGGTAGTGAGGAGGTTTATGTTTGGAATCTGAAATCAAATTCGCTCAAGGCAAAATATAGGACTAAGCTTCCAGCAAGGAACGGACTAGCCTTATCTCCCGACGGAAGCAAAGTTGCTGTGGCTGAGGGTGTGTATCATGAAGACAAACGTATGCATGAAACACTCATCGAAGTCTGGGATATTTCTTCAGGTAATAAAGAGCCTATTCTTAAGTATGATAAAAGAGAAAGCGGACTCATTGTCGGGGTTTGGAATATCTTTTTTTCTTCAGATAGTAATAAAATTGTTTTCGATACGCAGCATCAAGCTGAATCCGGTATTAGGCTTATAGACCTGCAGGGAAATACTATTTTCGAAGAATCAGGTTTCAAATCATACTGGATGAGAGCCTCTGCTTTTAATAGCGATAAAGGCCATCTTGCTACTGGTGACGAAGAAAGGAATGTAGCTATATGGAATATCAGTTCAAAGGCCATAGGGTTTTATAATAAAATGCCAGATGTAGTAGAATCAGTTTCATTTTCCCATAATGGTTCTTTAATTGCCGCAGGAATTGCTGATTCTACAATACAGGTTTTTAGTACTGAAAAGCAATAATATTTATTATTTAAAGACTTTTTTGATTATTAATAATTGAGGACAGTTCCCTGCTAGCGGCTTCCGCATCTTCAGAACCAAATACACTTGTAATAACTGCAATTCCATCAACTCCGGTATCCAGTACATCCTGAGCATTTTCTTTATAAATTCCGCCAATTGCAAAAATAGGAATATCGGGAATTTGGTTTTTGGCCTCAATTAAATTACTAAATGGCGTAGGTTCTCTCCCGGGCTTTGTTGGAGTGTTATAAGGGGTACCAAAGGCCAGATAGCTTGCTCCCCGAGCGCGGGCATCCAGACCTCTTTCTAACTCACCATAACAGGATACTCCAATTATTTTATCATCTCCCATGATCTTTCTTGCATTTTCAATATTGGCATCTTGCCTACCCAGATGAACACCATCTGCACCGATTTCTTTTGCAATCTCCGGGCTATCATTAATTATTAAAGGGACAGAATATTTTGATGATATTTTCAGTAGTTCCTTCCCCAAATAAACAATTTCGTCATGATCAGTCTCTTTTTCTCTAAGCTGCAGCACATTAGCTCCTCCTGCAAGCGCTTTTTCTACTGTCTGCACAAAATTAGATCGTTCAATTAGCTTTTTGTCAGTTATTACGTATAAACCTTTTAATTTATGTTTCATATATAAAAAATAAAATAACAAATTAGGGGAGTTATGACAATGTTTAAAAAAATATTTAATAATCTACTTGAATTATTAATCAAAATGTATTAATATCATTACAAATTAATTTTTAAGATTGAGATGGAGGTTGTGGAGGATGATTAGACAACAAACTGGCGAAAAGATTTATAAATATATCATATTCTCTGTTTTACTCATAGTTTTAACTGTTTTTTCAGTAACAAAAGATGCCCGGTCGGCCGGGGTTGATCTACCGCAGTCTTTCTTTTTAGAGCACCCTTATTCTATAACAGGTGTTAAAATTAGTACTGAAATTATAGATCTTGACATTGAAGATGCTCTTTACATGAATGAGATTAGGGCAGATGTTAACATTCACGATAACAAAGCTTCATTATATACAAGAATACCAATTGCAGGGATTACGGATGTTGATCCAACAAATGAAGATGACATAGCTCTTGGAAACATAGTGATCGGTGGTAAATCCACAATATTTCAGGGCAATACAGCAGTTCTTACAGGTGGTATTGAGGGATTTCTACCAACAGTGGATAATAACTTAGCTGCCATGGGAGCCCGTACATATTTTAGGGAATACGCCTCATTTGTTGATGATGCTTTTACCATAAGACCTTATGCGGTTTTTGGAGTCGGTAAAGACATATTTGCATTTCAGGCAAACCTGGGTGCGGATATTATTACAGGCGCTGAAGAAATTGAAGGCGATGATACCGAAGTAATATGGAGATATGGAGGTACAGCAAGTGTAACTCCTCATATGCCGGTACCTTTTGCAACTTCATTTTTGGTTGAGGTACTACTAGCTTCGGCTAGTTCGTTTGAAGACAGCAGAACAGAAGCTTTTATTACACCTGGGTTCAGGTTTGGCGGACAGATATTTAGTGTTGGAGCAGGTGTTGAAATTCCGGTAGGCGAAGAATCCGATGAATTTGCTGATGACGTAGGTATTCTACTGGACTTACTAATAAGATTTGGAAGTTAATAAATTTAAAACTTAAGTTGTTTTTCCCCCATCGAACAGGCCATGACTGCGAATATTATTCCGGTCATGGCCTACTCATTTAAAATTATAACGTATTATTTTGTATTTAATAATTTTTAGGAAATATCGATATTAGAGAATATTGCATCTTTTACGGCATCAAAGTCATAGGGAAGCTCGATGGGCCTGTTGCTAAAACTGGGGTTTAGTCCTTCAAGCTGATCTTTATGGTAGCCGATCTTAAAATCTACAAATTTAAGTCCGTGTGCAGTTGAAATAATTACTATTTTATCAGAAGGTTTAAAAAGGTTTCTCTCTTTTAATTTTAGAAATGCCGCAAGAGCAACCCCTGTGTGAGGGCAGTTGAATGTGCCTGTTTTATCCACCATGGCAGCAGCATCGGCAAGTTCTGTTTCGCTGGCCTGCTCAACTATACCATCGAATGTTTTAAGTGTTTTTATGGCTTTGTTTATACTCACCGGGTTTCCAATCTGTATAGCGCTTGCGTATGTTGTTTTTGCCTTTACAGGATGGAATTCTTTAAACCCCTTTTTATAGCTCAAATAAAGTGGGTTTGCACTCTCTGCCTGTGCGCATACAAGCCTTGGCAGTCTATCAATAAGTCCAAGCTCGTACATCATCAAAAATCCCTTTCCAAGCGCAGAGATATTACCAAGATTTCCCCCTGGGATTATGACCCAGTCTGGTATATCCCACTGAAACTGCTGGCAAAGCTCAATACTAATAGTTTTTTGCCCCTCGATTCTTAGTGAATTCATTGAGTTTGCAAGATATATATTTTGCTCGGTGCATATTTTTTGAACAAATTCCATACAGCCGTCAAAGTCTGTGTCTATTGAAAGTACAAGAGCTCCGTTTGAAAGCGGCTGTACAAGCTGAGCGATGGAAACCTTATCCTTTGGAAGAAAAACCACTGAAGGAATAGCGGCAGAAGCGCAGTAAGCTGCAAGAGCAGCAGAAGTATCACCTGTAGAAGCGCAGGCTACTGCCGGGATATTTTTGCCTTCGCTAATCATCTGCTTAACTACAGATACAAGCACTGTCATTCCAAGGTCTTTAAAAGAACCTGTATGGCTGTTACCGCACATTTTTAGCCAGAGATCTTCAATACCAACCTGCTTTCCAAATCTCTCTGCCCAGAACAGGTTTGTCGCACCCTCATACATAGAGACAACATTGTCTGATTCAACATACGGGCATACCCATTCCTTCTTTCCCCATACTGAACTTCCAAACGGCCAGGACTGTCTTCTATATCTGCTGTCGAAAAGTTCCTTCCACTCCTTGGCAGATGTTTGTTTTAGAACCTCCATATCATGAACTACTTCTAAGAGGTTGTTGCAGGATTTGCAGCGGTATACTATTTCATTAAGTTCGTATGTCTGGCCACACTCTTCATCAATACACTGAAACCATGCTTTGTAGTTCATAATATTAGTACAAAATACATATAGTAGATTTAGCTGTCAAACTTTCTTATTAGATATTATAAAGTTCAGTCAAATCAAATATTTATGATTATAAATTAAACTTGTTTGACAGAAAAAATGAGCTTTGGTAATCTATCTACTATACAAATGCCATCTAATAAAGGATATACCTAATCGTTCACGGCATTGTTCAGGGAGTGAATTTCCGTTTTTCTACTCAGCAAAAAGCCCAGAGACTGGGTCTTGTAGGCTGGGTGAGGAACAAAAAAGATGGCACTGTCGAGGCAGTTGCTGAGGGGAGTGATGAGGAAATAAGCAAGTTCATAAGCTGGTGCAACACCGGTCCAAAAATGGCAAAAGTCACAAAAGTGGATATTACAGAGGTTGCTTCTTCAAGTAAACTTGCAGATTTTACTATTGAATTCTAAATTATTTAAATTAATTAAACTATGATTATAGAATGTATTGTTGGCGGAAGCTTTCTTACTAACTGCTACATCATTGCTGACGAAGAGTCTAAACAAGGAATCATAATTGATCCGGGCGCTCAGGTTGGGCAGGTAATTCAGAGGGTAGAGGAGCTGGGATTAACAATCGATAAGATTGTAAATACTCATGCGCATATCGACCATGCATCGGGAGTACAGGAAGCAAAAGATGCGCTTGGTGCGAAGTTTTATCTGCATCCAAAGGAAAAACCGGTTTTGGATTTGCTGCCGGAATCAGCTCTAAGGTTTCCGGAATTTTCAGGGGTAGAAGTTCCAGAGATTGACGAGTATCTCGAAGAGGGTGATGTAGTGGAAATCGGAAAATATAGAGCAGATGTACTCCTTGTTCCAGGTCACACATGGGGAAGCATCTGTCTTGTAGTAGACGAGCACATATTCTCAGGAGACACACTTTTTGCCGGAAGTGTCGGCAGGGTGGACCTCACTGGAGGCACATCCATGCAGGAGCTTGTAGGTTCAATTAACAAAAAACTTATGGTCTATCCACCTGAGAGCAAGGTGTATCCGGGCCACGGTCCTGTTACCACCATTGATATTGAAAAAAGATCAAACCCCTTTTTAGGCGGAGGAACATTACTTTTCTAAATGGTTATTAATATCATAAGAATAAGTATCATCCTGTGTTTAACTATAGTTTTTTCATTTTTATTTATTAAAGAGATATCAAAGCTTGAGGCCTTAAAGCATGAAAATGAAAAAATTATTACACAGGGTGCCGCACTCGAAAAAGAGAACGAGCTGCTGAAAATAAAAATTGAAGCGCTGAAAAATGATCAGGAATATATTGAGGTAATTGCCCGCCAGGAACTTGGAATGATAAAAGAAGGGGAAAAAATAATTAAGTTTACAAAGTAATCCTGCCTGGCATTTTTCTTTATTGTTTTCCCATCTGGTATAACCTTTCTTTATGACCATATCAGAATATAAGAAGTTCTTTGCATCCATAAACTCTTATCCAAAAAAAAGCCTCGGACAGAACTACTTAATAGACAAAAACATTCTTTATAAAATTGGAGAAATAGCAGAGTTAAGTCCGGATGACCAGATCATAGAAGTAGGGACAGGGTTTGGGTTTTTGACGACTTTTTTGGCAGAGCGGGTTAGCAGGGTTGTTTCAATTGAAAAAGATAAAACCGTTTTCAGTCACATAAGTAAAAAGCTAAGTGAATCTAATAATATTGAACTCATAAATCAAGATGCCCTTGATATTAAGTTCAAAGACATTGTAGGGGACAAAAAATATAAATTTGTATCCAACCTGCCGTACAGCGTTGCTTCACAGATAATTTTTGGTCTTCTGGAATGTGCTGATTCATTTGCCAATTTAGTAATAATGGTTCAAAAAGAGATGGGCGAAAGAATCTGCTCTCCTCCAGCTTGTAAGCAGTACGGAGCTTTTTCGGTAATAATACAGTCATATTTTAATACCGAAATAAAGCATAAAGTTTCTCCAAACTCCTTCTGGCCAAAACCCGAGGTTGACTCGGTAATAATTAAAATGACTCCTCGAAAAGAAAAGATAGTCTCTGATACTTTGAGGCCGCTTTTCAATGAAGTAGTAAAAAAATCATTTCAGACAAGAAGGAAGAAACTTATTAATAATTTGAAATCAATATTAGAGCAAAACGCTTTGCTGGATATTTTTGCTGAGTTAGATATTGATGAAAAATCCAGGGCTGAACAGCTAAGTTTAAATAATTATGTTGATTTGAGCAGAGCAATGAAAAGTAAACTTGATTAGCCCTCACAGCAGCTCACAAGCTCTGCCAGCAGGTCACTCTGAAATTTCTTGGCTTCGTGACCTAGTCCGTTAGAGAGAATGGAAAATACAAGCACATCACCTGTGGTTGTAAATACATACCCGGAAAGTGATCTTACGTTCTTGAGATAGCCTGTTTTTGCCACAATTCTGCCTTTTACATCCTTATCCTTAAATCTTTTTCTGAGAGTTCCATCGATTCCGGCTACAGGCAGCGAAGTAATAAAATCAAGCCCTACGCTCTTATTCTGAAATGCATATTCAAGAACATCGGCAAGGGCATTGGGAGAGACTCTGTTCAGAAGCGAGAGGCCGGAGCCGTCTACTATCTTAAAGCCATCTTTAATGCCGATATTTTTTAAAAAAAGAGAGATGACTTTTCTTCCACCCTCCCAAGAGCCGGGAGTACCAATATATTCTGCCCCAAGTGTCTTGATCAAGTTCTCTCCAATTATATTTACGCTTTTTTTATTATATTCATTTACCACTTCATCAAGACGGTCTGACTCATATTTGTGATACAGATTGGCCCATCTTGGAACATTGGCAAATTTAACCTGTCCTGTAATAGTGATTCCCTGCTCAGCAAGCCCATTTTTAAATACCCTTCCAAAATAAAGTGAAGGATATTTTACTGGAAGCTTTAGTCTTACACCCTTGCTGTATGTATATAATCTCCCCGAGACTATAATCTGTTCTTTACCATCGGCCCATCTTGCTACAATACTGTTTTTTTTCTTTTTAAGATAAGCTGAATTTATAATCTTAAGCCCCGGGACTTTGGGATCTGTGGTAACAACAACCTTCGATCTGTTTTTTGAAGGATATGCAACGACTTCTATGTTATTATAGTTTAAAGACAGGGCACTTATAGGTGGGCTATAAAAATCATCCCTCCATTCACTCTTCCAGCCTACGGGATAGTTTAGGTCATCAAAATATGAATCATCGAGATAAATGTCTCCATTTATCTGCTTAAGCCCTTTTTGCTTGAACTGCATGGCTATGAGTCTGAGTGTTTCAGTGTTGATAGTGGGATCAGCATAGCCCTTTATATACAGCCCGCCATGGAGCACTCCGCTTTTTATATCACCGCCTGCGTAAAATTCTGTTTTGAATCTGAACTTGGATTTTAAAAGGGAAAGTGCAACTGTAGAAACTATTACCTTTTGATTAGAAGCCGGAATAAAAAGCGTATCCGAGTTGTACTCAAAAATCTTTTTTTTGTTTATAAGAGATTTAACAACTACGCCAAGCTTATTATTCTTTTTTGCGCTTGCGGGAATTATATTATGAAGCCTTGTTGAATATTCACTGTATCCTGCAACAGAGCTTTTATAACATACAAGGGATATAAATATTCCAAGTGTTAGATAAATTAAATATTTTGATCGCATAAATATAGATAAATTGTACTAGTGAGCCTCGGCCCAGGAATTTCCAATATTAATATCAACTATAAGCGGCACTTTTAGTTTCCATGCACCTTCCATTTTTGTTTTAATAAACTCTGTAAAAGCCTTTATTTCATCCTCATGAACTTCAAAGAGCAGCTCATCATGCACCTGTAAAATCATCTTTGACTTATAATTATTTCTTATCTCTTTATTTATATTAATCATAGCTGTATTTATTACATCAGCTGCGGATCCCTGAATAGGTGTATTAATGGCAGCCCTCTCTGCAAAACCTCTGGCTGACCGGTCGCTTGACCTAAGCTCGGGGATATAACGTCTCCTGCCGATTAGGGTTTCGGCATAGCCAAGCTCCTGAGCATTTCTTACTGAATCATCCAGATACTGCTTTACGCTGCTATATCTGCTGAAATACTGATCAATATAATCTTTTGCCTGATTAACGGCGGTGCCAATCTGCTTTGCTAGACCAAAAGGGCTTATTCCATAAATAATTCCGAAATTAATATTTTTTGCAAGCCTTCTCATATCCGCAGTTACATCCTCTTGTTTAACACCAAATATTTCCGATGCGGTTCTGTTGTGTATATCGCTTCCTGAAATAAATGCACTTAGCAGGTTTTTGTCTTCAGAAAAATGGGCTAGTAATCTAAGCTCTATCTGAGAGTAATCAGCAGAAAGTATTTTATAATCCTTTTCCGCAACAAATGCCTCTCTAATCTTCATTCCTTCTTCTGACCTTATCGGGATATTCTGTAGGTTTGGGTCGCTTGAGCTTACTCTTCCCGTTGATGTTCCTACCTGATTAAAAGATGTATGAATCCTGCCGGTTTTGCTGTTTATTAGTTTTGGCAGGGAGTCAATATATGTTGATTTTAGCTTTGTAAGTGCTCTGTACTCAAGCATCATTTTTGGAACAATATGATCTTTGCTTAGATCAGTGAGTACTTCAACATCAGTTGATGGCTCCCCTTTTTTGGTTTTTTTCTTGGCAGGAAGCCCAAGCTTATCAAAAAGCACTTCGCGAAGCTGTTGTGTTGAATTTAGGTTGAATTTGGTGCCTGATTCTTTGTAGACCTTCTCTTCAGTATCTAAAATGATTTTTTCAAACTCTTTTGATAAATGGTTTAGCTTGTCTGTATCAATCCTTACCCCTGAGATTTCAACTCCCGCCAGGGCTACTATTAATTCTAAAAGATATTTGTTATAAACCTCTAATACATCAAGCTCTTTTAGTTTTTCTAACAATATTTTACTCAGTAAATATGCTACATCGGCATCTTCGCAAGCGTATGTTTTTGCAAGCTCAATGTCCACTTCTTCAAACGTGATTTTGAATCTGCCCTCGGTAGTAACATCTTTATAGCTTATTGGCTTATGGTTTAGATAATTTTTTGAAAGCTCATCCAGGCTGTAGCTAAGCCTTGATGAATCTATTAGGTGAGCTGCTATCATGGTATCAAAATAGATACCCTTAAGTTCTATATCATATTTGGACAAAACTACATATTCGTATTTCAGATTCTGACCAATTTTCTTTATCTGTTCATCTTCAATTATTGGTTTTAATCTGTCACACACATATTGCAGTGACAATTGGTTTTTTGCATCCAAAAGATTTCTGTGCCCTACAGGCACATAGTAAGATTGGTGCGGCCGAGGGCAGAGAGCAAACCCTACAATTTCTGCTTCCATTGGAAGCTGAGAAGTTGTTTCCAAGTCGATAGATAGTGTCTTGGTCTTATTTATCAGATCTATGACTTTTTCAAAATCTTTTTCATTGGTTATTAAATTATAGTTATCATAAGTTACGCTGTTATCTGATTTGTTTGCAGAGTTGGTTTGCTGATTGGTCTGGATTTTTTCTTTGCCGTCGGTATCGAGTTCTTTTAGCAGAGATGAAAACTCATATTGCTTAAAAAGTTCTATTAATTTTTCTTTATTAAAACCCGTGTATTCATATTCATCCAGATCAATATCCATTTCTATATCAGATTTGATTGTTACAAGCTCTCTGCTAAGAAGTGCATTTTCTTTAGAATTTTCCAAAAGCTCTTTTTGCCTTGGCTTTAATTTATCGAGGTTATTGTACACATTTTCAAGCGACCCGTATTGCTGAATAAGTGTTGTGGCTGTTTTTCCTCCTATTCCCCTTACTCCAGGAATATTATCAATACTGTCACCGGTTAGAGCAAATATTTCTATTATTTTATCAGGCTCCACTCCATATTTTTCTACCACATCCTTAGTCTCTGTGACCTTATCCTTCATTGTATCCAGAAGTGTTATAGAGTCATCAACTATCTGCGTGAAGTCTTTATCTCCCGTTACTATTACCACGTCCATATTTTCACTCTCAAACCTTTTTGCAAGGGTGCCTATAATGTCATCTGCTTCGTACCCCTCCATAAGAACCATGGGCATATTAAAAGCTTTAACCAGACCAAATATCTCTTCAAACTGTGGTTTGAGGTCGTCGGGCGGCTCACCTCTATTGGCTTTATAGTCTGGATAAATTTCATTTCTAAAATTATCTCCCTTAGAATCGAATACAATGCCTATATATTTTGGGTCGTAGTCTTTTAGAAACTTAAGGAGCATGTTGGTAAAGCCATAAATTGCATTTGTGGGAAATCCTTTGGAGTTTGAAAGGATTCTTATAGCGTGGTATGCACGAAATATATAGGAGCTTCCGTCAATCAGATAAACAGTATCTTTTTGAGCCATAGTTGGTACTGAATGGATCGTTATTTAGTTGCTGATAATAATAACAGCAAAGTTCTAATGTAAAGAAGATTTTTTTCCCGGCATTATTTTCTGGCGCTAAATTTAAGCCCTGATTCATTTCTGTCCCAGGTCTTTTCGGAAAGTTCTTTTAGCTCCGCTACTCTTACTTTCTGTGTGGCTGTCGTTGGAAAACCGCTCTCATAGACTTCAATAAATCTTGGAACCATGGCAATAATTACTCGGTCTGCCATCCATTTACAAAACTCAACAGGGTCAAATGAAGCTCCCTGTTTAATAGTGAGATTGAGCTTAATCTCATCATCGGCTACATTTGGTAGTCTTATACCGACTGCTATAGCTTCGTGAATGGAATCATATTTGAGTGCTTCATTTGCGACTGCAACAGGATCGACATTCTCTCCGGATACCCTTATTCTTGAATACCTGCCCACAAAGTAATACCTTCCGTCCATGCCTCTTGCAAAGAGGTCATCTGAGTTAAAAAATCCTTCTTCATCAAAAGCTTCCTTGGTTCTTTGCTCGTCCTTAAAATATTCATTTAGTGTAGTATGAGGGATAAGTGGTCTAATGAATAATAACCCCTGAGCATCTTCTGGAGGAGTCTGGTCTTCGGTAGGGTCCCACATGGGGCTTAAGACTTCATTGTGATTTAATGGATTTCGTAGTTCTACATAATAACCCTGCATCGGATACCCTGATGAACCGAGCCTATGGTCTTCTGGGTCTTTCCAGAGTACCATTCCCATCTCTGTAGAGCCGTACCCGTCAATTGTTCTTGTGTTAAATCTACTCTGAAATTCTTCTAAGTTTTTTGGTGCAGGGCCTGAAAGAACAGTCCTTACGTTGTGTTTTCTATCCCACTCTGTAGGCTCTGCTGCCCACAGGTATTCAGCAACAGCTCCAAGCATATTGGTAACGGTAGCCCCGCATTCATAGGCCCATTTCCAGAAGCTTGATGCAGAGAACCGTGGGTAGAACACAGCTGTTGCCCCTGCTGCAATTGAAGCAAACAGGCACATAACCTGAGCATTTGCATGGGCAAGCGTAAGCACGCTCATGAGTGTATCACCGCTTCTTACTCCGTGCTGCTGCAGATAACCCCTTACCGTTAGTATTACGCCACCATGCTCTCTAAGCACTCCCTTTGGCATCCCTGTAGTACCCGAGGTAAACATACACCTTTCAACATCAGAGGTTTTCACCAGAAGGTTGTGGTTGAACTTTGAAAAAGAGCTAAAACTACTAAAGCTTATGCAGGGTATGTTTGCTATTCTTGAAGGGATATTTTGAGGATCATCAGTAATTATTATTACTTCAAGATTTGTAAGCTGATCTGAAACCTCCTGTAAAAAAGGCAGGCTGGATTTATCTACAAGTAAAGCTTTCATCTCGGAATAATTAATAATATAAGAAAGTCGCTCACCCTTTTCGTCCTTATTTATAGGTACTTGTACTCCCCCTACCTTATGTATGCCAAGAATAGAGAATATAAACTCTGAGCAGTTGAGCATGTAGATACCTATTCTGTCACCTTTTTGAATCTTGTATTTTGATGACAAGGCGTTTGCAACTCTGTTTGCCCAGCCATTTGCCTGTTCATAAGAATATTGCTCTACTAAGACTCCATCGTTATCTGCTACTTTGAATAGTGTTTTTCTTGGAAATTTCTCGGCCCCTTGTTCTAAATAACGGGTTATGGGAAGCCAGGTAGCTGGATCGTCAAAAGTGCCAAATGGCAGCTCCCTTTTTCCTAAATGTTGTTCGTAACGAGGTCTAAATAATAGCTTCATCTTAACTCCTAATAATTAAAAATTTTTTATTGGTTATGCTCTTAGCTAAGCTGCTCTTGTATTTCTAAATAATTTTTAAGCAGATCCTTACCACGTTCAGTAAGTATGGATTCGGGGTGAAACTGCACTCCTTCAATTTGCAGTTTTTTGTGCCTGATACCCATTATTTCGCCTTCCTTTGTCCAGGCAGAAATTTCAAAATCTTTTGGAAGGGTTTTTTTATCTATTATAAGCGAATGATATCTCGTTGCTACAAAAGGATTCTCAATTCCTTTATAAATTCCTTTGCCATCATGAAAAATTTCCGAAGTCTTTCCGTGCAGCAGTTTTTTTGCCTTGATGATTTTTGCCCCAAATGCTTCAGCAATTGACTGATGACCAAGACACACTCCAAATATGGGCTTAACACCTTTAAACTTGTTAACCAGATCCATAGAAATCCCGGCTTCTTTTGGCGTGCATGGGCCGGGTGATATCATGATTATATCGGGGTCGGCCTGTTCGATTTGTTCTACTGTGATTTTATCATTTCGGTGTACCACTACATCTTGACCAAGTTCACCAAGATAGTGGACAAGGTTGTATGTAAAAGAATCATAGTTGTCGAGCATTAAAATCATTTGTTTTTATTCTGTTAATTCTATAAGCCGCTCTCAGTAAGCTCAATTGCTTTTACTAAAGCCTTGGCTTTATTTACGCATTCGTTGTACTCATTTTGAGGAACTGAGTCAGCTACTATACCAGCGCCTGCCTGAAAATAAATGCTGCCGTCCTTTATGTAAAATGTCCTTATTACAATAGAAGTATCCATGTTGCCGGAAAAACTGAAGTAACCAACTGCCCCTCCGTATGGCCCTCTTCTAGTAGATTCCATCTCTTCTATAATTTCCATTGCTCTTACTTTTGGTGCGCCTGAGAGTGTGCCAGCAGGGTAAGTAGCCTTAATTACATCAAAAGCATCTTTGCCTCTTTTTAGCTTTGCAATCACATTAGACACTATATGCATAACATGAGAGTATCTTTCGACAGTCATAAATTCATCCACTTTTACCGTGCCTACCTTTGCGACTCGTCCAAGGTCGTTTCTAGCAAGATCAACAAGCATTATGTGCTCTGCCCTCTCTTTAGGGTCTGCAAGAAGCTCTTTTTCATATTTGTTGTCTTGAGATTCGTTCTTTCCCCTTGGGCGCGTGCCTGCAATAGGCCTGTTCTCTACATTACTACCCTCTACTCTTACCATTACTTCGGGTGATGAGCCTACCAGATACTCCGTTCCCATTTTTAAATAAAAAAGATATGGTGAAGGGTTCAATATCCTAAGAGCCCTATACAGGTCAAGCGGGTCGGTGTTAAGCTTTGTTTTCCACCTTTGGGAAATTACGGCCTGAATTATATCGCCTTCTCTTATATATTTTTTAGTCTTGTTTACAGCCTCTTTATAGTCTTGGGGCTTGAAATTTGATTTTATAGCAGGCTTGCTTTTGCTACGTTTCTTTGCCGTTGCCTGGTTATCATAGAATGAGGCTTTCTTTGATATCCTTGATTTTAGTTCACCTATTTTTTTAATTGCATTATCATAAGCTTCTTTGGCATCTTTCTTGTTTTCAGCAAAGGCATTAGAGATGATTTTGATTTTATGGCTTACATTATCAAAAACCAAAATGGTATCTGTAATCATATATAGACAGTCCCAGCAGCCAAGGTCGTCAGTTGTATCTACCGGCAGGTCTTCAACAAACCTTACAATGTCATAAGAAAAAAACCCTACCGCCCCGCCTGAAAACCGGGGCAGCTCTGAAGCAGGGACTGGTTTATATTTTGACATCAGCACCCTTAATCGGTCAATCGGGTTGCCCTGTTCTGTTTTAGTCTTTCCGTTTTCTATTATTTCAATTTTGTTTCCCTTTGAGCGGAAAATAACTGTGGGTTCCGTTCCCAAAAAACTGTACCTACCCCATTTTTCTCCACCCTCAACACTTTCAAACAAAAATGAGTATTTACCCTTATCTATCTTTTTTAGTGCTGATACCGGAGTATCAAAATCAGCAAGAAACTCACTCCAAACGGGCACAAGATTTCCCTTATCCAGTTTTTTCTTAAACTCTGTAAAAGTAGGAAAAATCATGGCTCAAAGAATAAGAAGCGCAGAGTGTTTAGTCAAGCATGCTTATAATTGAGTATATAAAATTTAATTGGATAGGCTTTTGTGTAAAGATGTTTATTTATTAAATATAATCAGTAATAATCCTTGCAATCATATATTCTTAACTGATTACTTATTTTTCAAATAATTACAGATGTAAAATTGGAGGATGTACAAATGCTACAGATTAACCCTGGAATTTTCAGAGAATATGACATAAGGGGAATAGTTGATAAAGATCTATCAGAACAAATAGTTGAAATAATAGCAAAGGCTTATGGGACGTATCTATCCAATCATGGCAAAAAAATTGTTTCCTTAGGAAGGGACTGCAGAGAGAGTTCCCCATTATATTCGCAAACATTTTGCAAGGGGCTTAACTCCTGTGGCATTGACGTAGTTGATCTTGGAATGGTATCTACACCAATGGTCTATTTTTCCCTTTTTAATCTGGAGGTTGGAGGCGGTGCTATGATTACAGCAAGTCATAATCCCAGTGACTTTAATGGTATTAAGCTTTGCATCGGAAGAGAATCCCTTTATGGAAGCCAGATTCAGGAAATAAGGCAAATCGCCGAGAGTGGGGAATTTGCAGCAGGAAACGGCAAAACTGAGAAGACTGATATAATGGATTTATATATAAACTACCTGACTGAGAACATTGATATTAAACCCGGACTTAAAGTTGGGATTGACTGTGGAAACGGCATGGGTGGTCTTGTAGGTCCAGATATTATCCGACGAAAAGGGTGTGAAGTTACTGAGCTTTACACAAAACCTGATGGAAATTTTCCAAATCATCACCCTGATCCAACTGTTGAAGAAAATCTGCAGGACCTTATTAAGGTAGTTAAGGAAAATTGTCTTGATATCGGTATTGGATTTGACGGTGATGCGGACAGAATAGGTGTAGTAGACGAAAATGGTAACATCGTCTGGGGCGATATGCTCATGCTTATTCTTGCAAGAGATGTTTTAAAAGAAGTCCCGGGGGCTCAGATAATAGGGGATGTAAAATGCTCTGGCAGGCTTTTTAATGCTATTGAGCAAAGCGGCGGTAAACCCCTTATGTGGAAAACAGGGCATTCTCTTATAAAAAGCAAGATGAAGGAACAAGGTGCAGAGCTTGCCGGGGAGATGAGCGGGCATATATTTTTTTCACACAGGTTTTTTGGATATGATGATGCTGTATATGCGGCGCTTAGAGTGCTCGAAATATTATCCAAAACAGGCAAAACGGTTTCAGACTTACTCTCAGGCGTGCCTGAGGCATTATCCACTCCTGAGATAAGGGTTGACTGCCCTGATGATATTAAATTCAAGGCAGTGGATGAAGTAAAAAAAGAGCTTTCCAGCCAGTATGAGGTAAACGGGATCGATGGTTTAAGGATTGAATTCCCTGATGGATGGGGACTCCTTAGAGCATCAAATACACAGCCTGCAGTAGTGTTAAGATTCGAAGCACAAGATGAGAACAGACTCAAAGAAATTAGAAATATTGTAGAAACTCCTTTAAAAGAGGCTGTAAATAGGCTTAGCTAACTCAATATTTACCAGTGTATACCTCTAATTTCTCAAGTATCTAAAATGCCTTGATACTATTAAACTTCAGATACTTAAGCTATTTCCTAACATTACAATTGGCATTTTAATTGCAACAATATTTTACAACAGCTAAATAAAAATAGATGTATAATTATGAAGTTGTAAGGGCTTACTGTATCAGGAGAACATTGTAATGCTTGATAGGACTGTACTTATTTATGAACAGAACTCTAAAATAGCCAATTATCTAAACTCAATTGTAAAAGAGCTTGGATTTCCAACAACAGTTGTTACAGATCATGAAATATTTTTGGATAAAGCGGCTGAATTAACTCCGGGGTTAATCCTGTTTAATGCAAGTAAGGAAAATTATAAAAAATGTCTTGATCTTGCAAATGAAATTTTTACTAATTTAAAGACTAGTTTTTTGTTTATTACCGATAAACTCACTGCCGAAAACTTTATTAAAGAGAAATTAGATTTTAAACATATATGCATTATAGAGCCTTTTAAGAAAACACAGCTCAGAGACGGTATAAATTCATTAATAGATGAAAATAAAAGTGAATCTAGTAAGCAGAAAACTAAAGAAACAAGCAATTCTGAAAATCATATTGGGTTCTTTACATCTACAGTAAACAAAGAGGAAGTTAAGTCAGATGTATTACAAAACGAAAACAATGATACAGCTCCCAAAGTAGAACAGAGCCCAAACGATCATAAATCACTACTCAAATCTGTATTAAATGCAACGTACAGTTCTAACAACTTTACTGAAATTTTAAATGCTGTAGCTACCAGTTTGCAAAGCGGTATGAACAGCGTGGATTTAGTTTCCATATATAAGCTTGAAGATCAAAAGGCGGCGTTGATATGTTCTGCTCGACCCGGTGATAAAACCATAAATATTCCTTCATCTCTTAACTATTCTAAAGGGCTTCCTTGGGCTGCAATAATAAGCGAGGATAGAGTATTTATTAAAGACGTAAATAACAGTAAATATATTACAGACACTGAAAAGCAGTTTGGTGTTAAAAGCTTCCTCTCGGTTCCATTAAAACAAAATGGAATAACAATTGGTTCATTAAGCCTGTTTTCAACAAGTGATACTGAAGCTTTTTCAGAAGAGGATTTAGAATTTTTTGATACGGTCTCCTCACAGATTGAAATGACTCTTGGCTACATTAGCAAAAATGAGGAACTAAAACAATCCGAAGATCGTTTTAAAAGTCTTTTTGACAAGTCCCCGGTGGGTGTTTTGCTTTTGGATAATGATTTTAGGGTTTATCAGTGTAACAGAAGAATTGCAGAAATTCTTCAGACAACCTTTGATGAGATAGTCGGAATGGATATTAGAGAACTTGGTAATGAAAAATTTACGGCTGCATCCAGAAAGATGCTCAAAGGCAGTTTTTCCCGCTGTGAGTTCAACCTTAAAATTGCAGGCAAAAGAAAGGATTTATGGCTTATGGCCTCTCTTTCTCCATCCAAGGATTCTAATGATGAAGTAACGGGAGGAATGATTGTTCTTGAGGATATAAGCGGCAGAAAGAAAATGGAAAATGCCATCACCGAAGAAAAGGAGATGCTTTCAACTACCCTTAGGTCGATAGGTGATGGAGTTATTACCACAGACAGTGATGGCAACATCTTGCTTTTTAATCGTGTGGCAGAGAACATCACAGAATGGACTCAAAAAGATGCCGAGGGTAGAAAACTAGAAGAAGTATTGATATGGGACTCTGAGGCAAACAGTAATATCAACGATATTCAAACAGGACGTGATCTGCAGCAGGGCAAAATAGTTGGAACAAAAGACGAAATAAAGATTAGATCCAAAACAGATAAACAAAAGATAATAAGCGCAAGCGGCTCATATATAAAGGATAACAACAATAATATTGTAGGAAACGTAATTGTATTTAATGATATTACAGAAAAGCAGAAGTTAAGGCAGGAGCTTGTAAAGGTGCAAAAGCTTGAATCGCTTGAAACCCTTGCAGGCGGTATAGCTCATGATTTTAATAACATTCTCACGGGAATAATAGGAAACCTTTCGCTATCAAAGATGTATGTAGATACAGACGACAAAATACATAAAAGGCTTACAGAGGCAGAGATTGAATGTTTTAAGGCAGCTGATCTTACAAAGCAGCTAATAAATTTTGCAGAGGGTGTTTCACCTAACAAAAAAATATCATCTATATCCGATCTTGTTAAAGAGTCTGTTAAGTTCTTGCTAACGGGTTCAAAAGTAAAATGTACATTTGAATGTTCTGAAAATATATGGCTAGTTGAGGTTGATCAAAAGCAGTTCATCCAATCTATTTATGATATAGTTCTAAACTCTCTTCAGGCAATGCCCGATGGGGGAACCATCAAAACGTCAGTTCAAAATGTAACCATAAAGCAAAATGTGAACAATGTGACAGTGGACGGCGAGTATGTAAGAATTATTATTGAAGACAACGGAACTGGGATTTCTGAAGATCATCTTGCAAAGATATATGATCCGTATTTTACGACAAAAGAAAACCACGCAGGTCTTGGCCTTTCCAATACCTACACGACAATTAAGAGCCACAAAGGGTTTATAAAAATCGATTCTTCTGAGGATAAGGGAACAAAAGTATCTATATATCTGCCGGCGAGCAGGGATGTTATACCCCTTCTTGATGAAGAAGTTGCCCAGACGGTTATTGGTAAACCTGATGATAATCAGCAGCACGGTAAAATTCTGGTAATGGATGATGATGAGGTTATAAGAGAGATTGCAGGCTCAATTCTATGCTACCTTGGCTATGAAGTTTCATTTGCCTCAGATGGCAAAGAGGCAATTGATCTATATAGAGAGGCATATGAGGGCAACCAGAAATATGATGTTGTTATTATGGACCTTACGGTACCGGGAGGAATGGGTGCTGAAGATACAATAAAACAGCTACAAAATATAGATCCCGAGGTTAAAGCGATAGTAATAAGCGGGTATTCAAACGCACAAATAGTATCTAATTTCTATAAATATGGCTTTAAGGGTGCTGTGATCAAACCATACAAGATTGAAGAACTTACAAGAACCGTTAAAGATGTTCTTGTGGATAAGAATATGAATACTCTTCCAATATAGCACTGGTAAATTATTACAATTTATTGATTAGCTATTAATCACCTTGACTTGAAATGTAAAATAAGTCAGACTTTGAAAATATCTTATTATAGGGAGATCTTGTATGAAAAATTTACAGACAAAATTACTTATTTTAGTAGCTTTTTTATCTTTTGGTTTAATGATTACAAGTTGTGCGCAAAAGCTTGATAAAGAGTTTAGTGATGCCAACACTGAGTTAGAAAAACTAAGAGAACAAGGCGGTGATCCTGAGGATATCGCAGAAATAGAAGCAATGATTGCCGAGGCAAGAGAACTGCTGGCTTCAGGGGATCGTCTCGGTGCACAAAAAAAACTCGAAGAAGCAAGATTCAGAGCAATTGAGTTACAGGGTGATCTTCAGTTAGCTAATAGATCTGATACCCGAGATGTTCCTGAAGGAACACCAATTGAAATAGGATTGGTTGATATACTCTTCGATTATGACCAATCAAGAGTAAGACCCGATGCAGGCCCTGTACTTAGTCAAAATGCAAGGATCATAAAAGAAAATAGTGCAAGAATTAGTAAGGTAGTAATCGAAGGCTATTGTGATACTCGCGGTACAGACGAATATAACTTAGCGCTTGCCGATAAAAGAGCGAAATCAGTTGAAGCATATCTTGCAGGAATCGGAGTAGACATAAACATTATCGAATCAGTAGGAAAGGGTGAGACAGATGAGTGGGGAGCCGATGCTTCTGAATCTGCTTATGCAAAGAACAGAAGAGCGCACTTTAAAGTGCTTTCAAGCGGTGGCGGTTCAAGTGATTCTATGATGATGGATTCTGATGACGCTATTATGGAAGAAGAACAATAATTTATTAAGATAATGAAAAAGAGTCTATTACTTATACTTTTCCCTGTAGCGCTAGGAGCAGGTTGTGTGGCTACACACGATGATATGGGCAATATTTATGCAAGGCAGTCAAGACTTGAAGCCAAGACAAAGAAGCTTGAGCAGAGGGTTGAAGAAATGCAGTATCAGCCGGGTTCTGAATCATTTTCAGCCTCTGAACAAAAGATAGCCGAGCTTGAGCAAAGAATCGCTGTTTTAGAACGATCTCAGGAAAGACTCACTTCGGCAGTTCAGAGAACCAATAGATATTCGAGCGCCGATCCTGTGATTCCTTCAGACTCTGAAAAACTAATAGAAAATGGCACTACAAGGGATTTTGCAACAACCGAGGTTGATCAGGAAGCCGTTATATTTAACAGAGGTTATAAGTTTCTTAGTGAAAATAAGTATGAAGACGCCAGGGGGCAGTTTTCAGAGTTTTTACAGAAATATCCTCAGTCTCCCCAGTCCTCCGATGCGGCGTTTTGGATTGCCGAGTCATATTTCAGGCAGGGTTTGTATGAAGAAGCAATTCTGGACTTTCAAAAGTTTATAGAAGACTATGATAAGGATATTAAGGTTCCTTTAGCGTATTATAAACAGGGTGAATCTCTTGTGAGTATAGACAGAAAAGAGGAAGCGATTATATTTTTTCAGACCCTTATTGATAAATTTCCTCAGTCTGAAGAAGCTAGAAGCGCAAAAGAGAAATTAAGAACGCTACAGTAAATATTTCTGATTATTGCAAAAAATGCTTGTGTAATTATTACAAATGTATTACAATAGAAAAATCTGTTAATAATTATATATATTACAGTACAGCAAAAAAATAATTATAGTTAAAGGAGGAATGTAATATGAGATGGGATGTTAGATTATTAACAATTATACCGGCATTGCTGGTTGGGTTGATGTTGGCAGGGTGTCCTACACCACCACCAACACAGGAACTTGCAGATGCTGAAGCCGCATACGCAGACGCAACAGCAGCGGGCTGTCCGGAATGCGCACCTGAAGCTTGTGCAGCAGCTGAAAGCGCACTTAAAAAAGGTAGATTCCTTGCTACTGATTTTTGTAGCGAGCTTGAAGCAAGAAGGCTTCTTATTGATGCTAAAGCAAAAGCTTTAGAAGCTCAAAATATCTGTGCTACAACACCACCTCCAGATATGACAGATCATGGTTTAAAAGATGTTTTCTTTGATTTTGATAGATCAAATATTAGAGCAGATGCTGAAGCAGTACTTGCAGAGAATGCTGAAACATTGAAAAACAATCCAGATCTTAATATTGTAATTGAAGGTTATGCTGACCTTAGAGGTTCAGTACAGTACAATATAGGCCTTGCTCAAAGAAGAGCAAATAGCGCTAAAGCATATCTTGAAGGTCTTGGTATTGACAGCTCAAGAATTCAGGCTGTAGGAGTTGGTGAAACAGAGATATTTGGTGAAGGTACTTCATCAGATGCTTATCAGCTTAACAGAAGAGCACACTTCGTAGAAGGAAATTCACCAGGCGCTCTTATTTATTTCAAAAAAGCAGACGAGCAGCCAGCTTCATAAAATTTAACAATTAAGTTTATTTGAAGTTATAGAAAGGGAAGGGAGCTTTTAAGCTTTCTTCCCTTTTTTATTGCTCTTTTCCAATTCACTTGACTTAGACTGATTTACTCTGTTTATTATTCTTTTTTTTTAAATTAGCAATTAATATAGAATCTTATGCATAAAACCAAATCAGAAAACTACTTTAAAAGAGCAAAACAACTAATGCCAGGAGGGGTGAACAGCCCTGTGAGGTCATTTTCCGCTGTAGGCGGTGCCCCTCTATTCATAGCCAGGGCAAAAGGGCCTTATCTCCATGATGAAGATGGAAACAGGTATGTAGATTTTGTTGCATCCTGGGGGCCTTTAATTCTGGGCCATTCACACCCAAACGTTATAAAAGCTCTAAAAACTGCTTCGGCACTCGGGACAAGCTACGGAGCGCCATGCAAGGCCGAGATAGACCTTGCCAGTATTGTAACTGGATCGTTTAAGTCCATCGATATGGTTCGTATGACAAACTCGGGTACCGAGGCTACAATGAGTGCTGTAAGACTTGCAAGGGGATACACTGGGAGGGACTATATAGTTAAATTTGAAGGTTGTTATCACGGCCATGCTGATTATCTGCTTGTAAAAGCAGGATCAGGAGCAACCACATTCGGCCATCCAAGCAGCCCCGGAGTACCAAAGAGTTTTACTTCAAAAACACTTCTTGCAAAGTACAATGATCTTGATTCGGTAAAAAAGTTGTTTAATAAATATGGGGATCAAATCGCAGCAATAATACTGGAGCCTGTTGCAGGTAATATGGGTGTAGTAACCCCAGAAAAGGGTTTTTTAAAGGGGCTTCGTTCTATTACAAATAAATACAAATCCCTTCTTATATTCGATGAGGTAATAACAGGATTCAGGCTCAGTAAAGGAGGAGCACAGCAGATATTTGGGGTTTATCCAGACCTTACGTGTCTTGGTAAAATAATAGGCGGAGGACTTCCCGTAGGGGCTTATGGAGGAAAAAAGGCTATAATGAAGCATATTGCACCCGACGGACCCGTATATCAGGCGGGTACCCTTTCAGGTAATCCACTTGCAATGGCAGCCGGTATTGCAACATTAAAAGAACTTGCGAATGTATCTGTATACAAAAAACTTGAAAAAACCACAGTTAATTTTGTGGGAGAAATAAATGAAATAATAAAAAAACTGGGTATAAATGCCAATATTAACCAGATAGGCTCTATGTTTACACTCTTTTTTAACAGTGGGAAAGTTTGTGATTATGAGACTGCTCTTTGCTCGGATACAAAAATTTTCTCAAGGTTCTTTAAAAATCTTTTGAGTGCTGGTATTATGTTCCCGCCTTCGCAGTTTGAGTCTGTTTTTATTTCTACAGCTCATACGGAAAAAGAGCTTAATTTTGCGCTAAATTCGATACATAAAGCGCTTAAAGATTTATAAGTTTGGAGGGTTTTTAGCAAGTTAGAAATAAAAACCTAAATTGGGCAAAGTATTTAGTAGTTGGAGTAGAGCTTGCGTTTTCAGTTATAGCAGGCTTGGTATTAGGTGATTATATAGACGGAAAGCTTAAATTAGATACTCCCTGGTTTACTTTTCTCGGTCTTTTAATCGGCCTTTTTGCAGGTACAACTATTATAATAAAGTTATTAAAACATTATGACAACGACAGTAATGAGTGAAAGTGGATTATTTGAGTTTAGCAGGATTGAAAAAGCTGCGCTAATTGTAACCCTTGTAATTGTGAGTGCTAATGCGCTTCTAGGTTATCAGGATATGGCAATGGGAGCTGCAGCCGGCGGGTTTTTATTTACTGCAAACATTATTGCTATAAGATTCATTGTAAACCTGTTAATTGGTCAGAAGCAAACCAAAGCGTTTAGTGTGTTTGCTATTGTGCTCAAAATGCTTATGCTGATAGCTCTTGCCGTAGGGCTTTTTATATTTACAAAGATAAACATATATGGGTTTTTTATTGGGGTTACTGGGGTAGTGATAGTACTAATAGGAGAAAGTTTGCGAGGTAATAAATAGATATGGGACATTTTAGCTGGTTTACTCATTTGGATTTAATTAAATATGATCATTTATTTGGAATGGTAATAGTATTAGTGTTACTTTTGCTGGCAGCTCTAAAGGTAAGGTCAAAGATAGTTAACTCCGATACGGTACTGCCTGGTGAGAAATTTTCCTTAACAAATATATTTGAAATTTTGTCTATAGACTTTCTACTTAATCTGATTGCAGGAATATTCGGATCGAAAAAAGCCGCCAGGACATACTTTCCAATTTTAGCCACCTCATTTTTTGTTATTTTATTTGCTAATATTCTCGGCCTGATTCCGGGGTTTCTTCCACCAACCGGAAACTTTAATACTACACTTGCTCTAGCGCTTGTAATCTTTGTTATGTACAACTATTACGGAATTAAAGAGAACGGCTGGAGCTATTTAAAACATTTCCTGGGCCCAATGATATATCTGGCACCGCTTATGTTAATAATTGAAATAATAAGTCACCTTGTAAGACCACTTTCACTTTCACTGAGGCTTTTTTGGAATATGACAGGTGACCACCTTGTACTTGGAATTTTTACTGACCTCACCCATATTATTATCCCCGTGCTTTTTGTAGGTCTTGGACTGTTTGTATCATTTTTACAGGCATTTATTTTCACTATTTTATCATCAATATATATTTCACTTTCTATTGCACATGAACACTAAAAATAAAATTACATTAATAGGAGGAGGTAAGCATGAATAAGTTATTTGCCTTTATGAGTGTTATGGTTTTTGCAGTACTTGCTATGGTAGCACCAGACGCGCACGCAGCAGAAGGTGGTGGCGGAGACCTTGGTAAACTTGGTCTTGCTATCGGTGCCGGTCTTGGTATTGGAATAGCAGCAGGTGTTGCAGGACTTGGACAGGGTAGAGCAACAGCAGCAGCTCTTACCGGTATTGCAAGAAACCCGGGTGCAGCTTCAAAGATTCAGACACCTATGATTATCGGTCTTGCTCTTATCGAGTCACTTGTGATCTATGCTTTGGCTATCACATTTTTATTACAATCAAAAATTTAAACACATAAAATTTAGGGGTAGTGCATTTGGCACTCCCCTTAATTTCTATTTACCGGTTTCCCATACCTGAATAGTAGTGTTATATTAAAATATGAGATTTAAAACTGTAATCTCTTTTATGGTACTTGTAGTTATTTGTTCTTCCTGCTATTCGAGGGGTAAATTCGCCCAGAGTGCACAACATCTGCAAGAAGCCACTGAGAGATATTATCAGGTCTTAAAATGGAAGTACTATGATAGAGCCAAGGTATTTATAGACCCTGAAGATAAAGCTTTATACGAAGACTTTGTTCTGAGGCTTGAAGAGGATCTCAACTTTACAAATTATGAGATAAAAGGCTATGTATACTCTGAAGATAAAAAAGAGTGTGAAGTTAAAGTTGCCATAACCTACTATACATACCCTTCAGTATCTGAAAAAAGAGATGTGCTTTATGAAAAGTGGGTTGAGAGGGGAAATACATGGTATGTAAAGCCCGATTTCTCTCATGAGTTTTATCAGTCACCAGATAAATAGTTACCTAGCTTCTGCATAATTATCTCTCACATAATCTATAGCCTGATCCTTATTTGTTATATTTCCCTCAAGCTGCATTTCTTCTACACTGTTTAAAATTTTAGAAAATATTGGCCCTGGTTTAAATCCAAGTCTAATGAGATCATCCCCATTGATTAGAGGCTCGGGTTTTATCTGATCTTCAGTAAATTCTGAGCGCTTATTTATAATAAATTCATATGCTCCCATCATCCCATGGCTTGCCTCACAGTCTGCCTTATGAAGCGCCATATGATCATCAAAGTAGTCCATGGCTACAAAGCGCTTAAATGTGCTGTCTCTCATGTTAAATACGTCTTTAAACTTTAGATGTTCTCTTACGAGCGATTCAATTCTCTGTATCTGCTTGTTTGATAGTTTTAGTTTTCTGCATATTTTTTTAGACATTGCAGCACCCACTCTGTCATGACCATTGAACCTTATCCTGTCAGAAACGGTAAAAGTGGGAGGTTTTCCTACGTCATGAAGCAAGCCTGAGAGTGCAAGCTCGGGGCTAACATTTCCATCAGAATTTTCATACATCTTATCCAGAACCAGGCAAGTATGAACAAAAACGTCTCCTTCAGGGTGGAACTGCGGTGGCTGCTCAACTCCCTTCATTATTTCTATCTCTGGCATAATGTGCCTTAGTAAACCATAGTTGGTCAATGCCATAAGGCCTTTTCCGGGGTTGTTCTGAGTAATAATTGCTATAAGCTCATCCCTTACTCTCTCTGTACTTACCTCTACAATTGCTTCTGCATGCTCCTTGAGCGCTTTGTCAGTAGGCTCGTCAATTTCATAATCAAGCCTGCATGAAAACCTCACAGCACGCATCATCCTCAGTTTGTCTTCTCTAAATCTATCAACCGGATCGCCAATGGTTCTTATGACTTTCTTCTCAAGATCGGCAAGGCCGTCTACATAATCTATCACCTGTTCTTTCTCCGGGTCATAGAGTAGTCCGTTGATCGTGAAGTCTCTTCTTATCACATCATCCGATTCTTCTGTGCTGTACTGCACTTCATCGGGGTGCCTGCCGTCGGAGTAGCTCTCCTCTTTTCTAAAAGTAGCAACCTCAAATTTTACTCCATCAACGAGAACAATTATTACTCCAAAACTGGCTCCTACTTCTACAGTATTTTTAAAATAACTGCAAACTTCCTCTGGAGTTGCACTTGTGGTAATGTCGTACTCTTTTGGCTCAAAACCCAAAAGGGTGTCTCGTACTGAGCCTCCGACGATAAACGCTTTTTTCCCTTTGGAGCGCAAAAGCTCTACAATCTTTTTGGCTTCAATATAGAGGCTGCTATTATCTGGCTTTAATTTTATTACTTTTTTCATTTTTTAAATATTTTAGGTAATACTATAACTCTTTTATAATTTACCTGATAACAATAAAGTAATTGAAATATAAATAAATGGAAAATTCTGAGACTATCCCTGAGCTTTTAGGGAATTTAACCAAAAAATACAAAAGCAGGCTTCTGGTACAGCGCCGTGACGGCTGGAGCTGGAAGCAGATCACCTGGCTTGATTTTGAAAGTGAAATCAAAAATATGGCTTCGTTTCTTTTAAGCCTTGGGTTTGAGTCGGGCGATAACGCCATTGTAATTTCATCTAACAATAATGAGTGTTTTGTTAGTGAGCTTGCGATTTATTCCCTAGGCGGCACGGTTATTCCTTTTAGCAATTACGATTCATCTTCTATTTATAGCAAATCCGTAAGTAAATTAAAACCAAAATTTGTGTTTGTTGAAAATCAAAACTTTTTAACAGAGCTTAAAAGTAATTCCGATATATACAATAAATCAGAAAAAATATTTATTTTTGATGATTCGAAGGTTGGGGATGATGACAAAGTTGTTCCATATATGGCTGCTATAAAATTTGGACAGATCAAAAAGAAAGAATTATCTGATAAATTAAAAGATGTAATACAATCAATTAGTCCCGATAAGATAGCACTTAGAATTTATTCAGGTAATACCAACAGTATTACTGAGACTGTGTTTGATCATAAAACTATAATCGAAATGCTATCTCGGGCTTGTGAGAGGCTTAAATTTATTTCATCAGAGGATCAGTCATTTTCTTATCTCCTCGCATCGGAGCTGTATGAGAAAATTATTCATTTGCTGGCAATTTGTTTGGGTATAAGGCTTGTTATAGCCGAAGATAAAGAGTGTTTTTATGAGGATATACTAGAAGCAAAACCTACTATACTATTTGAAACCAAATCCGGCATTGAACAAATTTGTAATAACCTAAACGGAACAGGCTTAAAACACATGCTGGGCGGCAGGGTGCGGTATCTCATTACGGATGAAGAGCCGGCGGTTGATATATCAAACAGGCTAAAACGTGAAAACATTAACGTTATAGCAGTACAGCAAAATGCAAAGCCAAATTAGCTTTTAGTTTCTTCCACCTTACACTTTGCAGTTCCCTTAAGAAATCTAATCAAAACTTCGTCATTTTTTTGTAGTTTTTTTGAGTCTTTGATTACTTTGTTTCCGGGAATCTTTTGAGTAATGCTATATCCTCTGTCTAAAACTTTTAAGGGGCTAAGAGCATCCAACTGTCCTGAAATAGAGCCAAGCTCCATTGCTGTACTCTCTAACTTGTAACGAAGCGCTCTAGTTAGATCGTCATACAAGTCCGAAATTTCTTTATTCCATGTTTGCTGAAAACCGACAAGAGATGAAAGGAGCCTGCTTTTAATTTCATCCAATGTATACACAAGATCAGCCTTTTCTCTAACTGCTATTTCTGCTGCCATAGAAGGTGTAGCAGCCCTAACATCTGCTACCAGGTCTGTAAGTGTGATATCGATCTCATGTCCGACTGCCGATATGACAGGCACAGGCGACTTCGCTATAGCTCTTACAACAGATTCTTCATTGAAGACCATCAAGTCCTCTTTCGATCCCCCGCCCCGTGCGACTATGATTTCATCCAGATATTTTTCTTTATATAAAATATTCAAGGCACTTACAATGTCCGCCGCAGCTTCTTTGCCCTGAACCCCTGCGGGGGAAATAATAATATGAAGATCAGCAAAGCGTCTATCAAGGACCTTTAATATATCTTTTATGGCAGCTCCTGTTGGTGAGGTTACGATACCGATTGTTTCCGGCAGAAAAGGAAGCTCTCTTTTCCTGCTCTCATCGAACAGTCCTTCGGCAAATAATTTTTCCTTAAGTTGTTCTAATGCCAGAGCTTGAGCGCCTATTCCTTTTGGTTCTATGTATCTGATATTTATCTGATATGAGCCTTGTTTTTCATATACATTAATCTGACCGCAGCAGATTACTTCCATGCCGTTTTCGGGATTGAACTTTATATATTGGTTTGCCCATTTAAAGCAGACTGCAGATATCTGGGTATTTTCGTCTTTTAAAGTAAAATACCAGTGGCCGCTTGAGTAGTTTCCTCTAAAGTTTGAGATTTCTCCTACAATCCAGACAAAATCCAAACCAAACTCGTCCTCTATAGATAATTTGATTCTTTCGTTTATCTGTGAGACTGTGAATATGTCTCCTGATATTAAGCCCTGAAATGAAGGAAAGTCTTCCATATTTTAGTTAGTTAATTTTATGATCTGATCTTTAAAATCAGGATATTGTTCAACTAAGTTTCTTCTACTGCCAAGTTCAAAATCATCAAAATTGAATCCTGGCGCCATGGTAGTACCCATTAAAGCATGACTACCTCCGGGTCTTAATCTCATTCCCTGCCAGATTGCATTAGGAACCAGGACCTGTACAAGATGTCCTTGTGTTATATTGCTTCCTAAAGTGATTATTTTCCCTGAAGAGTCTGGAAAAAGTTGCAGCATTTCTACAGAGTCTCCTAGATAAAAGTGAAATATCTCATCGGAAGTTAATCTATGCATAAGAGATTTAGTCTCAGGTGTGAGAAAGTAATAAATAGCCGTCCCAAAATTTTTATCACCTGAATATCTCTCAGGCAATGCCTGCTTTAATATTTTATCATCAGACCTGTATGACTCTTTATAAAATCCTCCTTCCTGGGGCAGGGGTTTTAAATCAAACATTTCAATGATCTTTTGGGCATCAAGCATTACAAAGTATAATTAACAACTGAAATTAAAATTAGATATTACATTACAAATTGAATTTTATAAAAATCAAATGAGTAAAAAGTTATTGGTAATAGGTGGGAGTGGAGAGCTAGGCTATCAGATAATAAAAAATGCGGGTAGCTGGAAAACATTTGCCACTTACTATTCTAACAAGCTGAATCTGAGTAATATCGAATCATTCAAGCTTGATATTACTAACAAGAATGAAATCGAAGAATTAATAACAAATATCAAACCGCATATAGTAATTAATTGTGCCATAAGTGATCGGTCTATTAATAATATAGAAGATGATGAAGATAAAAAATTTGCTATTATTAATGGCTCTCTCAATGTTGCCAATACATGTAATAGCATAGGAAGCAGGGCTATTTTTATTTCTACAGATCTTGTATTTGATGGTAAGAAAGGTAATTACACAGAATCAGACAAGCCGAATCCGGTAATGCCTTATGGCCAGTATAAAGCCGAAATGGAGAGGGAGCTATTAGTGCTGAACTATAATATAGCAGTTGTAAGAACATCTTTGATAATCACTCCAGAGCCGATGGGTCATCAGGTGTCATGGATAGTTGATTCAATAAAAAATAATAATGAACTAAATTTATTTACAGATGAATTCAGATCGCCAATATTTGGAGACGATCTGGCAATGGCAATTTTGGAGTTAGCTGATACTGAATATAGAGGACTTATTAATATAGCAGGACCAAAGGCGATCAACCG
>JBFFSH010000006.1:0-52849 GCA_041572575.1 Thermodesulfobacteriota bacterium | reverse complement strand
CAGCCGAAGTGGCGGAACTGGCAGACGCGCAGGACTCAGAATCCTGTGAGTGTGAGCTCGTGGGGGTTCGAATCCCCCCTTCGGCACCATTAATTACCTTAATATCCCATTTAATAACCAAAATACCAAAGCCTGACCCCACTTTGTGCTAAAATAATACTTGCATTTTATTTTGGTAAGTAATATGATCTACTTATAACTTTAGTATTGTGTTTAATGCAAGATAAAAAATATTTTTAGTGGGGGGAACATGATGAAATATTTTCTATCTTTAGTGTCATTACTTACAGCATTTTGTTTTTACACTGATTTTTCATTTTCTCAGCAGAGAAATAATTGATAGTAAAGATTACGTTTATATTATGATTGATAAGACTATAGGGTATATCTTGCCAAAAAAAATATTTAGTTCTCCTTCTGATATAGATACATTCCTAAAGCAAATCAATCAATATAAAGAACTGAAGCAATAGGGTCAGGCTTTGATTATTTGGCTTTTATGGGTTAATATGTTAAATTTATTGATCTATGGCACGAAAACCCAGAATACATGTTCCTGGTGGATTTTATCATGTAATACTAAGAGGTAATGCAGGCCAGGACATATTTTATTCTGTAGAAGATACCAAATATTTTGAAAGCCTGATATCTGAGGGTATTGAAAGGTTTGGTCACAGAGTGCATACATACTGCTGGATGAAAAACCATGTGCATATGGTAATCCAGGTTGCCAATATCCCACTATCAAAGATTATTCAGAATATTTCATTTCGCTATACACTGTACATCAACAAAAAATATGACAAGACCGGCCATCTGTTTCAAGGCAGGTACAAGGCCATTTTGATCGATCCTCAAAGTTATTTGTTGCAGCTTGTAAGATACATTAATTTAAACCCGTTGACTGCCAATATAGTAAATAAACCCGAGGAATATAGGTGGAGCAGTTACAGAGCATTTGTTGGTAAGTGCAGGACGGACTGGCTTACTTTGGACTATATCTTAAAGCTATTTTCAGACAATAAAAGCGAGGCTATTGAGCAATATCAGGAGTTTGTACAGGATCGTGATGAAGCCGATTTGAATATAGATTTTTCATCCGGGAATAAGCACGGTTATGTGCTGGGAGATGATTTGTTTGCAGAGAAAGTGATTCAAGCTTCACAATCTATTGATAAAAACCGTATGAGTATAGAAAAGATAATAACCACGGCATGTAGGTCGTTTGACATTAGTAAAGATCAGTTGATTTCCAATGATAGAGCAAGGGACCTTGGAAGGATTCGAACTATTATAGGTTATCTAATAATAGAATATGGAAGCAGCAGTCTCTCCGAATATGCAAGGTATATAAAACGGGACATTTCTACAATAAGTGGTGCTGTTGCCAGATATCGTAAAAAACTGTTATCTCAAAGTGAAGAGCAAATATATATGGCCAAACTCGAAAAAGAGCTAGGAGTCTAAAGTTAATAACCAAAACACCAAAGCCTGACCCTATTCCATCGATGTATTGTTGTAGGGGGTTGCGCCGAATACTTCAAGTATTACTTTAAATAATTGTCAAAAACCTTTGATTTTCAATCGGCAAGCCAATTTAAATATTCATTCTAACCCCCCTAAAAAATTGATTATTTTTTCATTTTCGGCTTGACATTAACGCCATTTTTTTATATAGTGGTATCAAGTGGCGTAAAGTGGCTTCAGGTGTACCAAAATGTTTAGAGGACGATATGAGCATACTATGACTGATAAGGGGAGGGTGAGTGTTCCTTCACGCTTCAGGGATCTTCTTAAGTCTAAATACGAAGACGAGACCCTTATTATTACAAATTTCAATAAATGTCTTGCTGCTTATCCTCTACAGGAATGGTATGAGATTGAGAATAAAGTTGCAGAGCTTCCGCAGTTCAAACAAGAAGTAATATCCTTTTTAAGATATTTGATGGGTGGGGCCGTTGAATGTCCAATCGACAGTCAGGGAAGAATACTGATTCCTCAGTCACTAAGAAGTTATGCCAGTCTTGATAAAGATGTTGTTCTTATTGGAATGTTAAACAGGTTTGAGGTGTGGTCCAGGGAGGTTTGGGGAAGTGAAGAGTCTGTAAAATCTTATGAAGAGTTTCAAAAGAGCAGCGAAATTCTAGCCGGTCAGGGTATTTAAGATGCTAAATACAGCAATGAAGATAGAACAAAACAACATACATGTCTCAGTTCTGAAGTCCGAAATCGGTCAGTATCTAAGGCCATTTGGTGGTGGATTATACATTGATGCTACCCTTGGTTTTGGAGGGCACACTCTTGAAATACTCGAAAGAGCTGGCTATAAAGCAAAGTTGATCTGCTTTGAGGTTGATACCGATGCAATTGCAATAACATCTGAACTCCTCTCATCTTATAGTGAGAATGTAACCATAGTAAACAGAAATTTTAGTGAACTCAAAAGTGTTCTTGATCAATCAGGAATAGAAAAAGTAGACGGAATTGTAGCAGACCTGGGTTTATCTTCCTATCAGCTTGAACAAAGCGGCAGGGGATTTAGTTTTCAAAAAGATGAAGTATTGGATATGAGAGCAGATATGGATTCCGATTTAACTGCCTTTGACATAATTAATGAGTATTCTGCCCAAGATCTTGCAGAAATATTTTGGGAATATGGTGAAGAGCGTTTTTCAAGACAAATTGCAAAGGCGATTGTACGTAAAAGAGAAGAAGGTGAGATATCTACTACTTTACAGTTATGCGATATCATAGAAAAAACTATACCTCAGAGGTTTAAACCAAAGAAAATAAACTGTTCTACAAAAGTGTTTCAAGCACTAAGGGTTTGTGTAAATAATGAGCTTGATAATTTAAGTTTGTTCATAGAAACAGCAATAGAAAGGCTTAAAGTTGGAGCTAGAATTGCTATAATCTCTTTTAATTCACTTGAGGATAAAATAGTAAAGAGAGCTTTTGCTAAATACACGAGCCCCTGCACATGTCCTTCTGATCTGCCGGTTTGCAGCTGTGGGAACAAGCCTGCTATCAAACTCATAAATAAAAGAGCTATAAGTCCCGGTGAAGCAGAGATCAGATCAAATCCAAGAAGTAGAAGTGCCAGGTTGAGAGTAGCAGAAAAAATATTATAGAAGATACAAAATGAGAGAGAAACTAAAACAGAAAGTTAGTTCTAGAGAAATCTTAATCTTGATATTATTTATTGTCGGGTTTTTTATGTTTTATCTGCATACAAAAATAGAACTAATAGAAGTAGGTTATGAAATTTCTGACAATAAGAATTATAAAAGATCACTTTCGGAAAAAAATCAAATGCTAAAAGCGGAGTTTTTAAATCTAAAATCACCTGACAGGATTGAAAAGCTTGCTTTAAAAAGGGGGCTTATATATCCCTCGCAAAAAGACATATTGTATTCAGGGAACAACAAAGATTTAAGCGCATATAGTGGAAAAGATGAATAACAATAAATACAAAAGCAAATTAAATCTTGCAAGAAATTCCGATAAGCCAAAATGGAAGCTATCCTGTATCGCTGTATTTATTTGTTTTATGTTTGTACTTGTAGCAGCAAGGTCTGCACAGCTGCAGCTGCTAAGAGATGATAAAGCTTGTGTAGTTGGAAAAGACCAGCATGAATTTGAAATTGAGCTTCTGCCAGACAGAGGGGCGATTAAAGATGCAGGGGGAAAGGACCTGGCGATGAGTGTTACTTCCTATTCAATTTATGCCAATCCTCTCAAGATTGAAAACAAAGATCAGTTTGTATCAAAAGTATCTAAAACTATTGATCTTAAAAAGGATTATATAGAGAAAAAAATAAATGCACAAAAATCATTTGTGTGGCTTAAGCGCCTTGCAAGTGAAGAGGATAAACTCTCACTACAGCAGCTCCAACTTTCTGGGCTTGGATATATTGAAGAACCCAAAAGAGTTTATCCTTACAATCATCTGGCAGGACAACTTATTGGGTTTACCAACATTGATTCGAAGGGCATAGAGGGACTGGAATATTTATACGATACTTATCTGTCTGGCAAACGAGACAAGCTCAAGTTAAAAAAAGACGGACTTGGAAGGGTGATATTTGAACATCCTTCGGAAATAAAAGATGATGCCCTTGGTTATGATATTGTTCTTACAATCGATTCTCATATACAGCATATAGCTGATAATTCACTTAAGAAACATGTGGAGTCGTTTGATGCTGACAGTGGTTTTGCTATTGTGATAGACTCAGAAAAAGGGTCAGTGCTTGCAATATCGTCTTATCCGTTTTTGGATCCTAATAAGTTTTCCGATTCGAGTGATCTTGCCAGAAAAAATCTGCCAGTCTGGAAATCATTCGAGCCAGGATCAACTCTAAAACCTTTATTGGTTGCAGGAGCAATTGAAGAAAAGCTTATTAATCCCAACAGCAAATTCGATTGTGAAAATGGAAGGATGAAAGTAGGTGATTCAATAATTAATGATGTTCATCCTTATAAAATTCTTGCAGTATCTGATGTGATAAGTCTTTCTAGTAATATTTGTGCTTCTAAAATAGGTGTAAAGCTTGGGAAAAACAGGCTTTACGACTATTTGCATGATTTTGGATTTGGCAAAAAAACTGAAATAGAAATACCGGGAGAGTCTTCAGGACTGCTTTTAAGTTCAGATTCCTGGGGGCCTGTTGAACTAGCAACTATATCGTTCGGACAGGGAATATCGGTATCTGCACTGCAGTTAGCAAATGCATTTTCATCAATTGCAAATAAGGGCTATCTTATGAAGCCTTATATAGTTAAAGAAATAGTCGATTCCAAGGGCAATATAATAATGAGGAATATCCCAGAAATCAGGAAAAGAGTAATTTCATATGAAACAGCGAACATGGTTGCCGACATGCTTATTGAAGCTGTGGACAATGGAACAGGAAA
The DNA here is from genome assembly GCA_041572575.1 of Thermodesulfobacteriota bacterium. Lineage (GTDB taxonomy): Bacteria > Desulfobacterota_D > UBA1144 > Nemesobacterales > N074bin48 > N074bin48. The sequence continues at coordinate 47,932 of JBFFSH010000006.1, read as the reverse complement.
AAATGCACAGGTTAAACATTATAAAGTTGCCGGCAAAACAGGAACAGCGCAAATACCAGACCCTAAGAACGGCGGTTACTACGCTGACAAATATATTTCGTCATTTGCGGGATTTGCTCCAATTGATCCCCCGAGCATAACAGTTGTTGTAGTGGTTGAAAATTCTAAAAATGGATTTTATGGGGGTGAAATAGCAGCTCCTATTTTTAAAGAGATTGTAGAAAAGACACTTTATTATATGGAAATAAGTCCGGAGGGTAAGGGGCTTGATAATATGATTATGCCTAACTTCGAGGGTAAGAGCAGAAGAGAAATATTAAGGTGGTCTGAGACAGAAGGAGTAAAGGTGAATCTGTCTGGAAAGGGTTTTGCTATAGATCAAAGTCCAAAACCAGGAGAAATAATAAATTCAAAAGAGGTCTGTTCTGTAAAACTGGATCAAACTATATGAACCTAAGTGATTTGCTGCAGGGCTATGAATGCAAATTAATAAATGGAGATAAATTCAAGGTTGTAGAGAGTATAGAATACAGCTCGAGGGAGGTTAATAAGAATTCACTTTTTGTTGCAATTAAAGGTGAAAAGCTCGATGGACATAGATATATTAGTGACGCAGTTAATAGGGGGGCAGGCGTAATAGTTGTTGAAGATTCGGCGGGGGAAAAACAACCTGAGTCTGTGACAATTGTTGAGGTCAAGGATTCTCTTGATGCGCTTGCCTATTTATCTTCAAAGTATTATGGAGATCCTACAAAAGATATAAGAATTACTGCTGTCACTGGAACAAACGGTAAAACAACGATTACTTATATACTAGAATCTATTTGTACGGGGGAAAATCAAATAGTAGGTGTAATTGGAACAATAAATTATAGATATAATAACAGGCAGTATCCTTCCAGCCTGACTACGCCGCTTTCAAAAGAGCTGCAGCATATGTTTTTTGAAATGAAGGAGTCCGGGGTCCAGCATGTCGTGGTTGAAGCCTCATCACATGCGCTGGATAAGAAGAGACTTGATTATTCAAACATTGACTGTGCTGTTTTTACAAACCTCACCCAGGACCATCTGGATTATCATAAGGATATTGGTTCTTATTTCCTGGCAAAGAAGAGGCTTTTTTCAAATGTGCTGGCACATTCTTGTAAGGATAATAAAATTGCAGTTTCAAACTACGATGATCCCTATGGAAAAAAGATAGTAGAAGGGTTTGATGGCAATATATTATTTTATTCTATTGATAACCCTGTAGCAGACATTTATGCAAAAGATATACAGATTAGTACAGATGGAATAAAGGCAAGGGCAGTAACACCGGCTGGAGAGGTAGAAATAAATTCGGAGCTTCTTGGAAGGCATAATTTATCAAATATTTTAGCCTCAGTAGCTTGTGCTGTCGGTGCGGGAGTCTCGGCGGATGATATTGCAAAAGGTATAGCAACTCTTAAAAATGTTCCGGGCAGGCTGCAAAGAGTAAGTAATTCTAAGGGGATAAATATATTTGTCGATTACGCCCACACTCCCGATGCTCTTGGAAATGTACTGGTTTCAGTAAAAAGTTTATGCCGGGGCAGGCTTATAGTTGTTTTTGGTTGTGGAGGTGACCGGGATAAAGAAAAAAGACCTATGATGGGAACTGTTGCTGCCGAGGTTGCTGATATTGTGATTGTCACATCTGATAATCCAAGATCTGAAGATCCTGAGAAAATAATATTAGATATTGAAAATGGAATAAAACAAGCAGGTTTGAAGCAGCATGAATATTTTATGATAACAGACAGGTATGAAGCCATACTTAAATCAGTACAGATATCTGAAGAAAATGACACCATAGTTGTTGCGGGCAAAGGTCATGAAGATTATCAGATTATAGGCAATCAGAAAATTCATTTTGATGACAAGCAGGCATGTGAAAGAGCTTTAAAGGAGATAGCTTAGTTTAAGAATTGCTAACATGTTAGATACAAAATTTATTTTAAAATCTACAAATGGAGAGCTCATGTCAGAAGGCGTGGACATGGAGTTTTCGGGTATTTCTACTGACTCAAGAACCATAGAGAAAGGTCAGTTGTTTGTTGCATTAAAAGGTGAAAATTATGATGGCCATAAATTTATTTGCGATGCTATAAACAGAGGGGCAGCAGGAGTTGTGGCGGAACAATTATGTGATAAATCAAAACCAGCAAACAAGCTGTATATAAGAGTTGGTTCTACACTAAACTCTTTGGGCAATCTTGCAAAAAGCTGGAGAGAGGGTTTTGAAAACTTAAAGGTAATTGCAATAACAGGCTCAAATGGGAAGACAACTACAAAGGAGATGGTCTCTGCTGTGGTATCTAAAAAATATAATGTACATAAAAACACAGGGAACTTTAATAACCTCATTGGACTTCCTCTTACAATTTTTAACCTTCAGCCAGAAAACCAAGTAGCTGTGCTTGAGCTTGGGATGAATCAGTTTGGTGAGATTAAGAGGCTATCAGAAATATGCAGTCCTGATGTAGGAATAATAACTAATATTGGAAAGGCACATATTGGAAATCTAGGGGGGATTGAAGGCGTAAAACTGGCGAAAGGTGAGCTTGTCGAAAATTTTAATTCCGAGCAGACCTTCATTGTAAATAAAGATGACCCAAGGGTATTGGATATAGCAGCAGGCGCAAGATGTAAGAAGATTACATATTCATTAAGCGGTGATGCCGATGTACAGGCAACTGATATAAACACTGATGGCCTTAGTTCAACGTATTTCACACTTAAAATAGGAGACAAAACAAATCTCGTAAGGCTTAAGAATATTGGATTGCATAATGTATCTAATGCGCTATGTGCAGCAAGTGCCGGAGTGATCATGGGCATTGATATTGAGCAGATTGCAGATGCGCTGGAAAAGTTTGAATTTCCTAAGATGAGGCTTGAAATTATCAATACCAGTGACGGACTTAGAATTATTAACGACTGTTATAATGCAAATCCCGATTCTATGAAAAACGCAATAAATATACTTGCTGAATTGAATGGAGATTTTAACAGGATTGCAGTTTTGGGTGATATGCTTGAACTTGGAGAGGATGCAGAAAAAGAACACAAGGAATTAGGAAAACATATAGCATCTGCAGGGATAGATTATCTCTTCACCTACGGACAGCTTGGTGAGACTATTCATTACGGTACTAAAGGCAGTGTTATGGGCGGCAGCTTCAATGATCATAAAATCATCGCCGATCAGATTAAACATGTAGCTAAAAAAGGGGATGTAATTTTAATTAAAGGTTCAAGAGGAATGAAGATGGAAAATATCCTCAGGCATTTGGGGGTACAGGAAAAAACCTGATGTTATATTACTTATACTCTAATTTTGACAGCGTTGTAATCTTTAACGTATTTAAATATATTACGTTTCGATCTTTCGGTGCAGGGGTCACGTCATTTTTGATAAGTATAGTGCTTGGTGGAAAGTTTATTGATTTTCTTAAAAACAGACAGCTTAAAGAAAGTATTAGAGATGACGGTCCCAAAACGCACCTTTCCAAACAAGGCACTCCGACTATGGGAGGCGTATTTATAGTAGTTTCGGTAATTATAGCTTCACTTCTTTGGATTAATCTTAGCATTATGTACGTATGGTTTGTGTTGCTTTTCACGATTAGTTTTGCGGCAATCGGATTTTGGGATGACAGTATGAAAATGAAAAAGGGAAGGGGTATGAGCGCAAGGGTTAAATTTTTAATTCAAATAATCCTTGGAGTAGCTCTTGTGATGATGCTGGTTTCAGATGGCAAAGGGTTTACAATGTCACTGAGACTAAACGAAATCTCAAGCTACTCCAGCACATCTGTGCTGCTGCCGTTTTTCAAAAAAGCCGTTATTGATCTTGGGCCGTTGTATATAGTTTTTGCAGTAGTTGTGATAGTGGGATCGTCTAATGCAGTGAATCTTACCGATGGTCTCGATGGCCTGGCAATAGGGTCTATAGCGGTTGTTGTTGGTACTTACCTGGTGTTTTCATATCTGTCTGGAAATATAATTTTTGCGAGGTATCTGCAGATTCCCTATATAGCAGGTAGTGGAGAACTTGCTGTATTTTTGGCAGCCGTTGGTGGAGCATGTCTTGGGTTTTTGTGGTACAACTCGCACCCTGCCCAGGTGTTTATGGGTGATGTCGGATCGCTTGCGCTGGGAGCTGCGATTGGCTCTGTGGCAGTTGTAATAAAGCAGGAGATTCTGCTTGTAATAGTAGGCGGTCTGTTTGTGGCCGAGGTGCTTTCTGTAATTTTACAGGTCATGTCTTTTAAGCTTACCGGTAAAAGAATTTTTAAGATGGCACCTCTGCACCATCACTTTGAGCTCAGTGGGTGGTCGGAAAGCAAGGTGGTAATAAGGTTTTGGATTATATCACTTGTGCTGGCTCTAATAGCATTTTCAACATTAAAAATAAGGTAGCGGATTCTGATATTAAAAGAAAATAATGGAACTTAAAGATAAAAAATATTTGGTAGTCGGCCTTGGAAAGACAGGTATTGTTACTGCTAAGTTCTTGCTTGGAATGGGGGCTTTAGTTGCAATAAGCGACAGCAGGACCGATGTGGGTTACGAAGATGAAATTAAAACGTTTAGAGAAAACGGAGTGATGGTAGAGCTAGGCGGGCATACGAATAAAACATTTTTGTGGCCAGATACAATTGTACTTAGCCCCGGTGTACCGTTTACTATTCCTTTTGTACAAACAGCCATTGAAAATGGTATAGAAGTAGTAAGCGAAATTGAGCTTGCCTCAAAATACATAACAAAGCCTATCATTGGCGTTACGGGGTCAAATGGTAAAACGACAACCACTACAATGATCTTTGACATATTAGAGGCGTCGGGTTTTAGTGTATTCCTTGGAGGCAATATTGGCACTCCTCTAATTGAAATCGCCGGTAGTGACAGTTCGTTCGATTACATACTTTTAGAGCTTAGCAGTTTTCAGCTACAGGGAATAAAAGAGTTTAAACCATATATTGCAGTGTGTTTAAATATTTATCCAAATCATCTGGATCATCATAAAGACTTTACAGAGTATGTAGAATCAAAAACTAAAATATTTGCTAATCAAACCGAAAACGATATTGCCGTAATTAATGCGGATGATCCTCAGCTAAAAGAAATCCCTAATAAATTAAATTGCCGGGTAGTCACATTTGGAAAAGGCAGTTATGCGGATGCGTACTATGAAGATTTTGTGGTTAGCTATGAAGGGAATGATTATGATTTGAGTGACCTTAAGCTTGTAGGCAGACACAATATGGAAAATGCAATGGTCGCAATTGTTGTAGGAAGGCTGCTTGGATCTACTCCGGAGACCATAAAGCACTCAATCATAAAATTTAATTCCCTGCCACACAGGATTGAATATGTAAGGGAATTTAAAAATGCAAGATTTTTTAATGATTCAAAGTCCACCACTCCACACTCTACGCTAAAAGCGCTCGAAGCGTTTGATCCACCGGTAATTCTCATAGCAGGTGGAAAAGATAAGGGGCTTGATTACTCAGTGTTCAAAGATCAGGTTACAGATAAAGTTAAACAGCTTATTTTAATGGGTGAAGCAAGCTCAAAAATAAAAGATATTTACAAAAGCTCTGTACCGTTACAAGTAGTAGATTCTTTAGATAAAGCCGTGGAGCAGGCGGTTGAGTCTTTAGAGCAGGGTGACACAGTGCTCTTTTCACCGGCGTGTTCTAGTTTTGATATGTTTAGTTCTTATGAAGAAAGAGGGAGGAAATTTAAGCAAATTGTTCAGTGTCTTTGATATAAAAAATACAAGAATAGATTTATATATTCTACTGTCAGTTTTGTACCTCATATCAGTTGGGCTTCTCATGGTATATAGTACAAGCTCTATCTATGCGCTTGATAAGTTTAATGATTCCACCTACTACCTGAAAAGGCATTTATTCTACCTGGGGGCAGGACTGCTGGTTATGACGGTTGTAGCTAATATTAACTATACTGCGCTTAAAAAGATAGCATTTTTTCTGTATTTTGCAGGGCTGATATTCTTGGTTTTGGTACTGTTTCCGCAGATTGGAAAAGAAGTAGGTGGTGCAAGAAGGTGGATCGACCTTGGGTTTTTTAGCTTTCAGCCTACAGAAGTTACTAAATATTTTCTTGTAGTCTACCTGGCACATCTTTTTTCTAAGAACAGGGAAAAGCCTCAGTCGTTTTCGGCAACAATTGTTCCCTATCTGATTATCACAGGACTTTATATAGTTCTTATGATGATGCAGCCGGATTTTGGAATGGTAGTTATATTGATCACACTCTTTGGCTGTATGATGTTTATAGCTGAAATAAATTTTAAGTACATATTCGGTCTGGGATTTACTTCGCTCTTATTTATGGGATTTGCAGTGATGTCGGCAGATTACAGGATGAACAGAATCTTTTCATTCATAGATCCATGGAAAGATCCTCTGGGACAGGGGTATCAAACAGTACAGTCGTTTGTAGCTTTTTGTCTTGGAGGTCTAACGGGTTCAGGCCTTGGAGAAGGAACACAAAAACTTTACTACCTGCCTCAGGTGCATACTGATTTTATATTCTCGTTGGTAGGAGAAGAACTTGGTTTTATAGGAGTGCTATCTGTAATAATCGCATTTATTGTGCTAATAGTGCGTGGTTTTAAAACAGCTGCCAATGCTCCGGACTTTTTTGGATTCTTTCTGGCATTTGGCTGTATTTTACTCATAGCACTTCAGGCTGGCATCAACATGGCCGTGTCAGTAGGCGTTTTCCCTACCAAGGGTCTTACTCTGCCATTTATTAGCTACGGAGGGTCATCACTCATGAGCAGCCTTGGCGCTATTGGGCTAGTCTTGAGTGTTTCTAAAAAAAGAATCACATGAGAGTGATAATAGCAGGAGGCGGTACCGGTGGACATATATTCCCCGCTGTCGCTCTTGCAGAGCAGATTATGAATACAGATGAAAATAATGAGGTTTTATTTATAGGGACTAAAAGAGGTATGGAAGGGAAATTGATTCCACAAAAAGGTTTTAAAATAGAGTTTATAAGGTCTTACCCGATACTTGGCAAAAATATAATATTAAAGCTAAAAGGTATGTTCTATATATTTGTCGGAATATATGAATCCATAAAAATATTTGCCAAATTTAAGCCAGAGATAGTAGTTGGAGTTGGTGGTTATGTCTCGGGTCCGGTAGTACTTGCAGCATTTATAAAAAGGATACCAAGAGTAATCTGTGAGCAAAACTCTGTGCCGGGTATGACCAATAAAGTACTGTCATATTTCGCTCACAAAGTGTTTATTACGTTTGAAAAGAGCAAGAATTATTTTAATGATCAAAAAACAGTACTCAGTGGAAATCCTATTCAAAACAAATTTATCTCTGTATGTTCAGATGGAAACAATAACACTAAAAGTGATGAATTTAATGTTCTAATACTTGGGGGAAGCCAGGGGGCAAGAAATTTAAATGAATTAATGCCGAAGAGCCTTTCTCAGATTGCTGCTGACGGGCAAATAAATATCAAAATAGTACATCAAACAGGTGATAGACAGTATGAATCTGTGTTGCAATCTTATTCCAAACACAATTTAAATGCACAGGTTTTGAAGTTCATTTCCAATATAGAGGGTTATTACTTAAATGCCGATCTTGTTATTGCAAGATCTGGTGCAGGTACACTCGCTGAAATCTGCTGTATTGGCAGGGCATCTGTTTTGATTCCATTTCCTTATGCTACTCATAATCATCAGTATCATAACGCTAGAGTGTTAGAAGAAAATGGAGCGGCATTATTAATAGAAGATAAGGACTTAGACGTGCAGATGTTTAGTGGTCTCATGCTGGATCTGCTAGATCACAATAAACTGAGTAAAATGGCCCAAAAAGCAAAGGAGCTTGGAAAACCTGATGCTTCAAAAGTAGTAATAGAAAACATATATGAACTATTAAATTTACAACCATGTACGGACGTATAAAAAAAATACATTTTGTAGGGATTGGCGGAATAGGAATGAGCGGAATAGCCGAAGTCATGTTGAATATGGGATACACGGTAACAGGGTCGGATATAAGAACCTCTAAAGTGATAGAGCGCCTGGAAGATCTTGGAGCTCAGGTTTCAATTGGCCATAAAGCAAAAAATGTGCGTGGTAGGGATGTTGTCGTATATTCATCAATAATAACCGATAAAAATCCTGAGATAATTGAAGCAAATAAGCTTGGCACCCCGGTGATTCCAAGAGCTGAAATGCTCTCGGAGCTAATGAGGCTTAAATATGGCATAGCAGTAGCCGGAAGCCATGGCAAGACTACGACTACATCATTGATTTCCTCTGTTCTCGATTTTGGAGGATTTGATCCTACTGTGGTAGTAGGAGGCAGGATTCAATCACTGGGTACTAATGCATATCTTGGCAAGGGAAGTTTTATGGTAGTAGAGGCGGATGAAAGTGACGGTTCATTTTTAAAGCTTTCTCCCGTGATAGCAGTTATTACAAATATAGATGATGAGCATATGGATCATTATAAGGACTCACAGCAGCTCGATGATGCATTTTCAGATTTTATAAATAAAATACCTTTTTACGGGCTTGCGGTCGTATGTGGTGACAACAAAAGAGCCATGAAACTGTTAAAATCATATAACAAGAGATACGTTACTTATGGTCTTGGTAAAGATTCTTGTTATCAAGCAAGAGATGTTGAGTTTAGTTATCTAAAGACATCATATAATCTTTATAGGGGGAATAAACTGGAGGGGCTGGTACATATTCAGCTTCCGGGAATTCATAATGCTCTAAATTCTCTCGTTGCTTTTGCAATCGGTTATGAGTTGGGAATGTCGTTTGATGATATCAATAAGGGACTTGAAAAATTCGGCGGAATAGAAAGAAGGATTGAAGTTAAAGGAATAGTAAACGGTATTACAGTTGTGGATGATTACGGTCATCATCCAAAAGAAATAGATGTGACAATTAAAGCCGTACTCAATTCATTTTCACCCAGAAAGCTAAAAGTAATATTCCAGCCTCACAGATATTCAAGAACAAAAAATTTATTTGATGAATTTGTCGGTGTATTTAAAAACATAAGCCCTCTTTATCTTGCAGATGTTTATGCAGCGGGTGAAAAGGAGATGAAAAATGTGAATTCAAAACTGCTTGCCGAGGCTATAAAAAAAGCAGGAAATAAAGATGTGCATCACTACAGTGATAACAATAAACTTATTGAGAAAATTATACGTACTGCAAAGCCGGGTGATGTAGTGATAACACTTGGCGCAGGAAATATCTGGGCAGTCGGCGAAAAAATAGTACAGGAGCTTAAAAAAACAAGTTGATTGAATCAAAGCTTGATAAAATAGGAATAGAATACATTGCAGACTATCCCATGAGCAGGTTTACGTGGCTTAAGGTAGGGGGGAGTGCAAATTTTGTTATCTATCCAAAAACTTCTGAGCAGCTTGCAGTGGTTATCAACCTGCTGACTAAAGAGGGTTACCCGTGGGTTGTTCTCGGAGAGGGCTCTAACACTATAATACTTGATAAAGGTATTGAAAAGGCTGTGATCATAACAAAAAAAATGAAATCTATTTCTATTACAGATTCTGGAGAAGTGGTCGCAGAGGCTGGTGCAAATATGGGAACCATAATGAATCAAACAGTCAGGAAAGCGCTTACAGGTTTTGAATTTGCAGCGGGAATTCCGGGCACATTGGGTGGGGGAGTCTTTATGAATGCCGGAGCTAATGATGCGGAGATAAAAGATGTAATTAAAAAAGTATGGCTTTTAATAGACGGTAAGGAAGAAATAGTAAATAGAAGTGGGCTTAATTTTGAATACAGAAAGAGTAATTTACCAGAAAATGCAGTTGTTATGAAAGCAGAGATTAAATTAGAAAAAGGTGACCGGCAGCATAGCGAAAAACAGGTAAAAGAGTATCTTGAAAAAAGAAGCAGAACACAGCCTATAAGGATGTCAAACACAGGGTCTATATTTAAAAACCCTGAAAATATAGCGGCAGGAAGGTTAATAGAGGAGCTTGGGCTCAAGGGTTATGAAATAGGGGGAGCACAAATATCGCAGCTTCATGGCAATTTTATCGTAAATACAGGCTCAGCAAAGGCCTCGGAAGTGTTGGAACTCATTGATCTGGCAAAAGAAAATGCACTCAAAATAAGAGGTATAAAATTAGAACCAGAGGTAAGAATAATAGGATAAAATGATGTTAAATGAGAGACTTATAAACTATTTATATGTAATGCTTGCAGGCTCAATACTGCTCACAAGCATACTCTTTGTATTTACTCTAAATCTCTACGGATATCTTACGGTTCAGACCATTAACATAGAGGGGAATTACAGGGTATCACAAACCGAGATAATGAAACGCACTAACCTTGAAAAAGGACAGAGCTCACTGCTTTTTCTTGATAGCGATCTGGAAGCAAAAATAGAAAAAAGCCCCTGGGTTTTAGATGCAACTGTTACAAAGATTTTGCCAAATTCGGTTTCCATACGCATAAAAGAAGCTGAAATATTTTGTCTTATTGATTCGGGCAATAAAAACTTAAAATACATTAGTGATTCCGGTATTATTCTCGATAACGCAAATATTGAATTTGGACTTGATTTTCCTGTAATTATAGGTGAAAGTATAATAGAACCGGAATTACTGGAATATGCTCTCTCGATACTAAAAATATCAAGGTATGATCCAGTTCTTAATTTTGAACACATATCTGAGCTGAATGTAAATTCTGTATATGGTATCACAGTAGTAACCACAGAGGGAGTTAACATATTCTTTGGATTTGGAGAAAATCTGGAGGAAAGGTGGAACACACTTAAGAAAACTTTCCTTTTTTCTCAGAACTCTAACATAAAGCAGCAGTTTATTGACTTAAGCCTAAAAGATAAGGTCGTAGTTAAATATGATCTATAAGGGAATTTTATAGGTAAAGATAATGAGCAGAGATGCAAATTTGATTGTTGCTCTTGATATAGGCACAACAAAAGTTTGTGCGATTGTTGCTGAGATCAAGTCACCTGAGCAGGTGGATGTTCTTGGTGTTGGTATACATCCGTCTGATGGATTAAAAAAAGGTGTAGTTGTAAATATTGAAAAAACAGTGAACTCAATTAAAAGTGCTGTGGAAGAAGCTGAAGAAATGTCGGGTTGTGATATTAGAAATGTATATGTAGGAGTAGCAGGCGGTCATGTACAGGGTATGAGCGGCCACGGGATGATTACCTTAAAAAGTAAAGAAGTTGCACTGCCCGATGTGGACAGGGCAATTGATTCAGCAAGTGCAGTAATGATACCATCGGACAGAGAAGTACTTCATGTTATTCCCCAGGAATATATCGTAGACGGACAAGCGGGGATAAAAGACCCTGTTGGAATATACGGAATGAAACTCGAAACCAAGGTTCATATTGTTACAGGTCAGATAACAGCAGCGCAAAATCTTGTTAAATGTGTCCATAACGCAGGAATGGATGTATCCGACATGGTTCTTGAGCAGATTGCTTCAAGTGAGGCCGTGCTTAGCCGTGATGAAAAGGAAATTGGAGTAGTTCTTGTGGACTGTGGAGGAGGAACTTGTGATGTTGCAATATTCTACGGCGGAACAATAAGGTATACCGAAAATATTACTCTTGGCGGAGACCACGTGGACAGGGACATCTCGCTTGGCCTGTCAACACCACTGTCTGAAGCAAGGAAGATAAAAGAAGAATATGGCTCGGCATATGCTGAGTTGGTGCCGAGTGATGAAGTGATTCAAATTGAAAGCGTAGGGGGCAGACCTCCCAGAAAAATCCTTAGAAAAGATCTTGCCATGATTATAGAGCCGAGAATGGAAGAAATCTTCAGCATGGTAAGAAAGGCGATAAACAGGTCAGGCTATAAAGACCTCATCCCGGCAGGTGCTGTTATTACGGGTGGAACTATCAATATTGAAGGGAGCCAGGAGATTGCAGAAAAAGTGCTTGGTATGCCTGTAAGAATCGGAGTACCCAACAGTGTCGGGGGTCTATCGGATCATACATCCAATCCGCTCTATGCCACCGGAGTTGGGCTAGTTTTATACGGAGTAAAATCGGGTGGAGAAAAAATGATAAAAATAAAAGATGAAAATTCTATGAAAAAAGTACTGGAAAGTATGAAGAACTGGTTTTCAGAGTTCTTCTAAAAAAAAACATATTTTTCAAAAGGGGGAAAATTATGGCAACATTTGTTATAGAGGAAACAATCACCGATCAGGGTGCAAGGATCAAGGTGGTAGGCGCTGGTGGTGCAGGCGGAAACGCTATAAACACCATGATAGACAGGGCTCTTGGAGGAGTGGATTTTATAGCTGCGAATACTGATATCCAGGACCTGAGAAAATCCAAGGCAGCGACAAAAATACAGATTGGCACAAGAACCGCTAAAGGTTTGGGATCAGGCGGTAATCCCGATATGGGCAGGGAAGCTGCTATAGAAGATCAGGCCAAGATAGAGGAAGCGCTCGAAGGTGCGGACATGGTCTTTATCACTGCCGGAATGGGTGGGGGTACAGGAACTGGTTCAAGCCCTATTATTGCCCAGACTTCGAGGAAAATGGGCATACTCACAGTTGGAGTTGTCACAAGGCCATTTGGTTTTGAGGGTCCAAAGAGAAACAAACAGGCTCAGTCGGGAATTAATAACCTTGAAGACGAAGTGGATACACTTATCGTTATCCCTAATGACAGACTTGCAACTGTACAGAAGATAAGCATTATAGAAGCTTTTAAAAGAGCCGATGAAGTATTGTATCAGGCTGTAAGAGGAATCTCAGATATTATTACCGGTACAGGTTATATAAACGTTGACTTTGCTGATGTAAAGAGTGTTATGGGAGAAAGAGGTGGCAAGGCTCTAATGGGTACAGGTTATGCAGAGGGTCCTAACAGAGGAATCGAGGCTGCTGAGGCAGCAATCACAAGCCCGCTTCTTGAAGATATTTCAATTGACGGCGCTCAGGGAATATTGCTCAACGTTACAGCCGGCCCGGATTTTGGAATTGAAGAGCTAAATGAGGCCTGTTCTTATGTAAGAGAGAGGGCGCATGAAGATGTTAATCTCATATTTGGTCTTATTTTTGATGAAACACTGAGTGAGGCTGTGAGGATGACTGTAATTGCAACCGGAATAAATGGTGAACAATCGCAGGAAAAGCAGATTGAAAATACCGGAAACGGGATTGTAACAAAGCTTCCGACAGCTGTTGCAAACAATTCAGAAGAAGCTGCAGACGAGTTTGATATTCCTGCTTTTATTAGAAAGAGAAATATAGGTGAAAGAGTGTAATAGAATTATATAGCAGTAAAAGTTTTTAACGGCAATATGAATATAATGCCGATCCATAATTTCCCCAATAATAATAGGCTGGGTTTGATTACAAACCCAGCTTTTTCCTTCCTGATTTATTTCAAGATAATATTAGTAAGTTGATTAACTTGTCTTGTTGAATTAAATAGCCGTGTATTTGCAGCCAAGAAGATTTTTATCCATCTCTTCATTGCAATTGTTTTTATTTCCATCACACTTTTCAGATACTCATGGGCTTATACTGTAATTAGAAATTACATCCCAAATTTCTCAAGCTTGTAACCTGCCGGAGGGTTAAACACTGATGCTTCGAGATTGGTTTTCTTTGATGATTTAAATGTTGAAATTCCTGTGACCTCACCACTTGTATAATCTATGGTTTGTACCGGAAAACCATTTAGCTTATTGATTTCATTAAACACATTTTTTTCAAAGTCGGCAGTGTTTGCCATAAATCCTGAGCTTTCCGACATTGTCTTTGATAATTCATCCATGAAATTAGTCATGCTAAGGATACTGTTTTTTATCTCTGTTCCGCCTTCGATGTTTGACCAGTTGGTTATACAAAGTTCCCGTACTTTTTCGCTTCCTTTATATACCTCATATTTAGTACATGTATAACCGCTCACCTCTCCGGTTCCGGCTTTTTTCAGTACTGGTTCAACTTTTTGCTCTTGGTTCATAGACGGCATCTTGCCCTTCATCATTTTCTCCATCATCGCTTTTTCTTCCGGCGACATATTTGCCATCTGTTTTTCAAGCTCTGCCATAGCAGCATTCATCTGTGTTGCTAGTCCAAGTAGAGTTTGCTTATCCATTACAAAATATTTTTTTGCTTTATGATCCAGGTTTATCATTTCGTTTTTATCACCCTTAAAGATCATTGCAGCTGTGACCTCATCACCGCCTTCATAAAAATCCATTCTCATGTCACTGCCCTTAAATGAATTAGTGTTATTGTTTACTGTATTGGAAAGGTTATCCTTATATTCCATATTAACTACAGCATCAGAAAAAGAATTAACAGTTAATAAAAGTAGTAAGGCCAATGAGTTTAAAACAGTGTATTTTTTCATCATGATCTCCCATAAAATTTTTAAAAATATATTTTAACTAAATCTATTTAAAAATCATATATATGCTTGAATAATTATTCTAACTTCTAACATTTAGATCATGGCTCATTATTCCAAGGTTAATTAATTCTCTTTGAGTATTACTATCACCTATTTGATCTATTAGCAACTGCAGGTCTGCCGGCTGATCAATATCAAGAGCTATCCGCGGGTTGTTAAATGTTTTGTATTGAATATTTTTCTTGTTTGCTTCTTCTTTGTGTTTATTGTAACTGTCGTGACCAAATCGTGATGGGATAATATCGGGTGGATTTCTTAGAATTGCATTAGTACCAAGCTCATCTCCGGCAGGTACCATAATAATATAAGGAGCTTGTAACTGTTTTTCTTCCTTAATAATCAGATCAATATCTGAAGAGGTTATAAGAGGGGCGTCTCCGGGGATAACCAGCATAGAATCTGCTCCCATCTCTATACATTTTGCAGCGGCAAAATCTACTGATGCGCTCTCACCATTTTGTTCAGTTTCCAGGATTATTTCTATTCCCAAATTACTTGCGATTTCTATTGCCCTTTTATCCAGAGTGATAATGAATTTTCTATCTAAAAGTTTGGAATTTTTAAGTGCGATAAGCACGTCTTCAAGCATAGCATAGGCAAGTGTTGTCCTGTGTTTTTGAGGTAGAACCGATGAGAGTCTATCTTTAGCTTTTGATAAGTCTTTTACAGGCACGATGCCAAAAGTCATTTGAAATAATCTGGTGTTGAGTCCTTGTTGTATTTGTACATATTAAAAAAATAGAATGGTATGTTACCCAAGTAATCTGCAACTTAATATACTAAATATTAAATTTATTTTAGTTATCAGTATTTACTGTAAGTGTAGCAATGATAATTCAATTCGACAATAAATAGTGAGTTGATATAGTACATGGGGAATATGAAAGGTGATGCGCTTAATAATGAATTAGAGGCAGAATTAAAGCGTGAGCTGGGCGCAGAAATTCGGTTTGATGAAATGAGCCGCATTTTGTACAGCACGGATGCAAGCAATTATGAGATTGAGCCTATAGGTGTAGTACTTCCAAGAACTGCAGATGACTTGGCTGGTGCTGTACAAATTGCCAAACGGTTCAATGTAGCAGTGCTACCAAGAGGAGGAGGAACAAGCCTTGCAGGCCAGGCTGTAGGCAGTGCATTAATAGTAGATACTTCAAAATATCTAAATAAAATAATAACAGTAGATGCTGAGAACAATACAGTCCGCACCGAGCCTGGCATTTATCTCCAGCAGCTAAACGATAACCTTAAAAAATTCAGTTTAATGTTCGGCCCCGATCCATCCACTGCCAGGATAGCTACAGTAGGCGGGGTTGTGGGAAATAACGCAACAGGGGCTCACTCCATACTATATGGAATGGCCGGAGACAATGTTGAGTCGTGCAGGTTGGTGGCAGCGGATGGTGATCTTGTTGATCTGCGAGTAAAATCCGCAGGTAGTTTCTATCCCAGACTATCTGTACTAAAAAAGAAGTATTCTAAATTAATTCACAAAGACTTTCCCAAACATTGGAGGCGGGCTTCGGGGTACAGCCTTAACTATTTTATGGATAAAGATTTTAATCCTGCAAAGCTCCTTGCTGGTAGTGAAGGAACTCTTGGGATTGCATCTGAATTTACACTAAATCTTGTCAAAAGACCTGAATGTACAGGTCTTGTAGTATTACAGTTTGCACAAATTATTGAAGCCATGGAAGCTGTGCCTGTTATCCTGGAAAAAGAGCCGTCGGCAGTAGAGCTTATAGACAAGATGCTCATAGAACTTACCAGAGCGCACCCGGGATTTACCCATTTGCTCACTTTTATAAAAGGCAGTCCGGAAGCCGTACTGGTAGTCGAGTTTTATGGAAAGACCAAAAAAGAAGTGCAAATTAAATGCAGGAATCTCAGAACTCATCTCACAAGTAAAAAGTTAAAATGTGATATCAGGTATGCGCTAACAGATGAACAACAAAGTCAGGTATGGCAGGTCCGCAGGGCGGGGTTAGGTCTTCTAATGAGCAGGCGTGATAGTTATAAACCCATACCATGCATTGAAGATGTTTCGGTTCCTGTAGATAAGCTTTCCAGCTATGTTAAGGATATTCAAAATACTATAAGTGGATTTGATACAAAGGCTGCCTTTTACGGACATGCAAGCGCAGGGTGTCTGCATATAAGACCGCTTGTTAATCTGAAAACAAATAATGGTGTAAGAGTCATGCAGGAACTAACCGTACAGGCCATGGAATTAGCAATAAAATATGGTGGAGTGCTAAGCGGTGAGCATGGTGATGGACTTCAGAGGAGCGATCTTAATGAAAAGCTGTTCGGTGCCAAACTGTATAGTGTGATGAAAGAAATAAAGAGCATTTTTGATCCGGAAAACATGTTTAATCCCGGAAAAATAGTTGATGCCCCGGTTTGTACTGAAGATCTGCGTTATGGTGAAGATTATAAAACCTATGATATAAAGACTCATTTGGAATGGAAAGATGATAACGGTTTAGCTGCAGCTGCCGAGATGTGCAGTGGTCAGGGTGTTTGCAGAAAGGTTGATGAAGGAATAATGTGTCCGTCATATATTGCTACGCGGGATGAAAAAGATTCTACGCGCGCAAGAGCAAATGCCCTTAGGGCTGTTCTATCTGGAAGACTTCCAAAACAAATGCTTTCAAGTAAAGAGATGCATGATGTATTTGATCTTTGCATATCCTGTAAAGCCTGCAAAACAGAGTGTCCGTCAGCAGTTGACGGGGCAAAGATGAAGACAGAGTTTTTAGCAAACTACAATAAAGCCAATGGCGTATCCGTAAGAGATAAATTCTTCTCATACATACATAAACTTAGTGATACTGCATCCAGAGTTGCACCCATTTCAAATCTTATTACAAATAATATAATTACTAAGCTTGCTTTACCCAAAATTGGAATACATCCCAAAAGGGCACTTCCAGAAATAACCAGGCAAACATTTACAGATTGGTTTTACAGCAGACCGAAGGCAAAACAGAACAGAGCTAACGGGAAAAAAGTAGTTTATTTCCATGACACATGGGTTTCATTTTATACTCCTGAAGTAGGAAAATCCGCAGTTAAATTATTAGAAGCCACAGGTTTTGATGTGGTTGTTGTAGAAAACAGAACATGCTGCGGAAGACCCATGATAAGCAAGGGGATGGTTGAAGAAGCAAGAAATCATGCACTCAGTAATGCTTGCGCTCTTGCTGATTTTGTAAGAAAGGGAATTCCTGTAATTGGAACAGAGCCCAGCTGTATGCTTACCTTCAGGGATGAATATCCGGATATTTTACCAGGTAATGAAGATATGAAACTTCTTGCTGATAACTCATTTCTGCTTGAAGAGTTCTTGTATGGTCGGGCCAAAAAAGAACTGTCTAATATCTCATGGAAGAAGCAGGGGCCTTCAGTACTATTTCACGGGCACTGTCATGCACGAGCGCTAATAGGAAATTTGGCATCAATAAATATTTTAAAAGAGGCGGGATGCAGCGTAATAGATAGCAATGCAGGTTGCTGCGGTATGGCTGGAAGCTTTGGTTATGAATCAGAGCATTATGAAATATCCAAAACAATTGGTGAAGACCGGCTTTTTCCTACGGTTAATAATTGCAGCACTGATACCATAATAGCAGTATCAGGATACTCGTGCAGTCAGCAGATTGAACACTTTACAGCTAGAAAAACAAAACATATAGCAGAGGTTCTTGCAGACCAGATCGATTCATGACTGAGCAAACTGTTCTTTTGTCATACAGTGAATAGCTCCAAGACCCCATATTAAATCAACACAGTTTATTCCGATGACTTTTCTATCTGAAAACAGTTCACCAAGGATTCCTAATGCTTTGTAATCATTTGTATCATTATATGTAGGTACAAGAACGCATTTATTGGTGATATAAAAATTAGCATAACTTGCAGGCAGTCTGTAACCATCAAAGTATTTAGGCTCTGGCATGGGAAGCTTGATAACATTAATCTTTGAGCCGTCCTCAAGCCTGCTCTCTCCGAGTATTTCCAGATTTTCTTTTAAGTATTTATAATTTGTATCATCCGGATTAGACTCATGACATGCTACAACTGTGTCAGTATTTACGAACCTGCATATATCATCAATATGCCCGTTGGTGTCGTCACCTGCGATTCCTTCATTTAGCCAGATAGTGTTGGTAATACCAAAATAATTATTAAATATCTGTTCATAATCCTCTTTGCTAAGGCCCCGGTTCCTCACCTGTTTTGAGGAGCTTAGAAGACACTGCCTGGTTGTTATAAGAGTGCCTTTTCCATTTACATCGATGCTTCCGCCTTCAAGTATAATTTCTTTGTTGTAATATTCTGCTCTTATACTCTCTATGTTTAGATTAGATGTTATATGGGAAGCAACCTTGTTGTCATTTTTCCACTGTGAATACTTTGCCCAGCCGTTAAACTTAAAGCTTAGAGCATTTATTTTATTTTGTAACCTCACAAAAAAAGGGCCATAATCTCTTATCCATGACCTATCTGTATTAATGTGATAGAATTTAATTCTATTCAGATCGACTGAGGATTTTTTTAGAATAGCTCTTACTTTTTGCTCGGCTTGTTCCGAATCTACGATTAGATTTAGAGTCTCAGAATAAGATATTGCTTTTATTATATCAGCATAGACCCATTTGATAGAGCTATACTTGCCCGGCCAGTCTTCTCGCCTCTTTGGCCACGCAAGCCATGTAGCCTCATGTTTTTCCCACTCTGCGGGTAGTCTAAGTTTCATGCTGGCAACTAATCCTTTGGAGTCATCATCTCTGTAAGCCCGTATGTTGCCCTGCTGATAGCCTCAGGGTCGGTCTTTACATTTATAATAGCGGGTACTCCGGAATCAAGACCTCTTTTAATAGCTTTTTCAAGGTTAATGGGGTCTGTAACCATTTCACCATAACCTCCAAGAACATTTGCAAGCTCATGGAACGGGGTAAAAGGAAGATCGACTCCAACGGTTGGGGTTTTCTTTCCAAATGAGATCCACATCTGATGCTTTGTCATTCCCCATCCCTCATCATTGCAGACTACAGCAACAAAAGGCAGGTTGTGTCTTACGGCTGTCTCAAATTCCATGAAGTTCATCCCGAAAGCTCCATCGCCTGTGATTAGACCTACCTGCTTATCAGGACATGCTGCTTTTATTCCAAGAGCAAATGGAATTCCAGTACCCATGCACCCAAGAGGCCCGCCTTTTATGTAATGCCCAGGCTGTCTCACATTATAAGTACCGTCGCTAAATGCCTGAGTGTCTCCACCATCAATTACGATCATGCCATCTTCCCTCATTACGTTTTCGACAGCCTTTATTACCCTTAATGCATGGATCGGCTTCTTATTTGATTTTCTTATCCTGGCGGTTTCTTTCCATGCATCATTTCTAATATTTTTTGCGTTTTTTAACCACTTCTTGTAATTAAATTGAACTCCCTGCTGATCTGCTTCATCTATGCATTTTTCTAAAACCTTTCCGGCATCTGCAACAATGCTTAAGTCCGCAGCCCTGTTCCTTCCTATCTCATCTGCTTGTATATCTACCTGTATAATTTTCGCTTTTGGATTAAATGTCTTTCCAAAACCTATATAGAGGCTTAGTCTAATACCCAGCATTAATATTAAATCCGCTTTACCTGTAATATCTCTAAAACCGTTTGGCGCTGAAGGGCTTGCTGAACCCATACAGTACTCATTTTCATCTGAAATTATTCCCCTTCCCAGATTGAGAGTAAAAACAGGGATTCCCGTGAGTTTAATAAACTGTTCTAGTTGTTCGGCACAGTCTGAATACCAGGTGCCGCTTCCTGCCAGGACTACAGGCTTTTTGGCTTTTATAAGTAATTCTAAAGCTTCCTTAATTGTGTCGGCGTCAGGCTCTATCTTGTTCGATGGAGCAGGTGAATACATGGATTTTGCATCTGATTTTTTTATCTCCGGATAAAGCACTTCATAAGACATGCCCAGATACACAGGGCCTGCCCTGCCAGATACCGCTTTATTGTAAGCGATGGATAAGTATTCGGGGATTCTTTTTATGTCATAAATATCCCTTGCCCATTTTGTAACCGGAGTAACCATGGATTTTTGATCAATTTCCTGGAGAGGAAGCTTGTCGTTTTCTTCAACACCCGATCTGCCGGAGATATAAAGACAGGGGGAGTTTGCAAGATAAGAACCCGCAATACCCGTGAGAGCATTTGTAAGCCCCGGACCTGCTGTAGTCAGGCACACTGCTGGTTTACGGGTTATTCTTCCATAAGCGTCTGCTGCCATCGATGCCCCCTGCTCGTTATGGGTATCGATGAGAGTTATTCCAAGCTGCCTGCATGCATTATATATCGGATTAATATGCCCACCGCTCAGGGTGAAGATATGTTTTACACCCAGATCACTAAGGGTTTTTGCTACAAGCCAACCTCCTGTTACTTTTGGCATTTCCTTCCTCCAGCTAAAATCGATTTCATTTTAGAATATTTTTGGAAATATAGTTATACTGTTTGTTATTTTACTCATAAAATGTTTTATTTAATAGATTATTATTTCGGAGGAATAAAATGGAAGAAAATAACCAAAATCAGCAAGATCAAAAAGCGCCGGGAATGATGGACTCAGTGCTTATGGCGTTTAATATGGGAGTGAAAAAGATGCAGGAAGAGGGGCAAATAAAAAATGTGCTCGAGGCCGGGGATGAGCTCTTTCAGGAGATATATAAGAATCTGCAGGATGCTTATGGCACGGCAATTGATGAAACCTTCTTAAAGGCTAATGCGGAGTTCTTTTTAAACATAGCGCTTATGGGTTATATCTTCCCATCGATTTGTGCATATGATGATAATTTTAAGGATAATTTGTTTGAGCTCATAGAGAAAAAGCTGGAGCAGTCTCTTAAAAGAAGACAGCAGGGTGGAGGGCCAGGTGATCCCGGCGGAGCTCCTGGTGGTGCGCCCGGAGGAAGTAATATAATCGTGTAAGTTTGTAATTATATATTTATAATTATTATGAAAAAGAAAGTACTTGGTGGAAGAGAACAGGTAAAAGTGGCTGTTGTACAGGCGTCTCCCGTTTTTATGGATAAGGATAAATCCATAAAAAAAGCCTGCAAACTGATAAAGGAAGCAGGTAAAAACGGCGCTGAGCTAATTGTATTCTCCGAAGCTTTTATTCCGGGCTACCCGGCCTACTACTCAGTAGGTTATGAAACTGCTCCTCATGAGTGGACAGATTATATGATTGCTATTCAGGAAAACTCGGTTCTCATCCCAGGAGAAGATACTGAAATTCTCGGAAAAGCGGCTAAGAGTGCAGGGGCCTATGTAGTTATTGGCTGTAATGAAATAGATGACAGGGCCGGAAGTTGTACTGTGTTCAATTCACTTCTGTTCATAGATAAGTACGGACAGGTTATGGGAAGGCACAGAAAGCTAATGCCAACATATACCGAGAGGGTCTACTGGGGTATGGGTGATGGAAGTGACCTCGATGTTTATGATACAGAGATTGGTAGAATAGGCGGGCTTATATGCTGGGAAAACCATATGCCTCTTGCAAGGGTTTCAATGATAAATCAGGGCGAAGAATTTCATGTTTGTGTATGGCCTGGTAACTGGAAAAGGGGAGCTGATCAACTGCTTGATGCCGACACTGGTGAGGGTGGAGGTGGCTGTAACCTTCAAAATCTCATTAAAGTACATGCCTTTGAAGCAGGTGCATTTGTACTCAGCTGCTGCGGCTATATGGATGAAAAGGATTTTCCCAATAGGTGGGAATACATAAGGGACTCGGATCATATGAATTTTTCATGGGCCAGGGGTGGAAGCTCCATAGTAAACCCAGCAGGACGGTACCTTGTAGAACCAAACTTTGAAAAGGACGCTATACTTTACACCGATTGTTATGCAAATCAGATAAAGGCTACCAAGGCCATATTTGATTCTCTTGGCCACTATGCAAGGTGGGATGTACTACAGCTGCAAAGAAACAGAACAAACAGACTGGAGCCTGAAGTTATTGGAAGCAAATCAATATCTGAATTACAAATCTCTAATGAAGATATTGACCGTATATCTAGTGAATATGAGATAGATAAGGAAAAAGTGCAGAGATTAATTCAAGAATTAAACCTCACCTGATATTTTATCAGTTTAGTTAAGAACAGACATACTCTGAATTAAGTTATTCTCACTAAATGGGTTTTTTGTAGCAAAATAAAAATCTGCCCCTTTTACAACAGACCAGGCTTTTTCCAGTGGATTATTATCATTTTTTACAAATATAACTTTTATATGCTGAGTATCAGGTGCTTCTTTTAGTTCTCTGCATATTTTATATCCGTCTTTAATAGGAATATCAATATCCATGATAATCATATCTGGATTTACTTCTACTGATTTGTTTACTATATCTGAATAATCAGACAGTGAGTTTGTTTCATAACCGCTGCTTAAAAGTGCAGAACTTAAAACTTCGGATTTTTCATTATCATCACAGACTAGAAGAATTTTCTTGGACATTTTAATATCACACCCCTACAAAGTTTTCTTAAATTGTAAGCTCTAAGTATTGAAAAGTCAACGATTTAAAATTATATACCTATTAATTGGATATTTGTTGTAATATGTTTTAGTGACTACAGATGATTATTAATATTTTGTTTTATTTCAATGAATTACACGATAAAATTATATTAATTATTTAAATTTTATAGTAATTTTATACTTATATTATGATAAAATTTAGTATTAACTAAATTGAAAGTAAATAAACATGGTTGTATAGGACGGTCAGATGAATTTTATATCAAAATTACTCTTATTAATAATAGTTTTGGCAGCGGGTTTGGCGTTTGCTCTCTATAAAGGAATGTATAATGTAGGGGCAACTTCACCACACAATAAGGCTGTAAAATTGATACTTCATGAATCGATGGAAATGTCAGTTAAAAATCATGCAAAAGATATTAAAGCTCCCGATCTTGGCGATGAAAAAATGATTAATTCAGGGTTTGTTCAGTATGACTCTATGTGTGCAATGTGTCATGGAGCACCAGGTATACCAGAATCGGTGCTTCATATTGGTCTTAACCCCGAACCCCCTGAGCTCTATGAAGAAAATGATGAATGGACACAATCTGAACTATTTTGGATAACCAAAAATGGAATTAAGATGACCGGTATGCCTGCATATGGGCCTACACATTCCGATGAAGAGATTTGGGCAATTGTGGCATTCCTTCAGGTACTGCCCAATTTAAGTGAACAGGAATATAAATCATATGCTTTAAAGAATAAAAATGTGGATGATGGCCATGATCATGTGCATGGAAGTGAAATTGAAAAGAATATGAAAACATTACTGGAAGATAAAAAAGACAGTGATGTACATATTCATGAAGATGGATCGGAGCATCTTCATTAATTGCTTTGACTATAGTTAAGGATTACTTTAAAGGAGACTAAAAATCCCCAGACCGTGTAATCACGGCCTGGAGTCTTATTGTAAGATTAAATACTTATTTTCTTTTTGAAGCTGTCTTTTTTGCTGCTGGTTTTTTAGCACTATCCTTTTTAGCGATAAGGTTTTTAAGATCCACCTGATCTTCGCTTAGCAGGTCTTTTACTTTCTTAGCATTAATACCGGCAACGATTATGTCGCCAACTTCGGTATTAACCTCGCTATAAATACCAAGCTTTTTCATGCCCTGGGTTTGCTTCATATTGTCATCTGTTGGATTTACATAATGAACCGAATCGCCTTTGTATCTGTGAATCAGGAACAGATGGATTATTGTCATGAGACGTTTCTGCCTGAATTCAGTGCTGTATGTGTTTTGATCTCTTATGGATATAATATTCTTGCCCCTTAAATCCTGAATGGAACCAAAAATTACATCGGCCATCTTGTTTTTTGATCTGCTGCTTAAGATGTTTAATTCAAGCAGATCAGAACCCGCTCTGTTTGGTCTGAGCTCAACCCTGAGAGAGCCTTTAATCTTGTAATGCTTGGCCCAGATCTCGAGCCAGTCTTCCAGTACCTTTGTTGGAACTTCTGTTTGTACAAGGTGCTGGAACTGAGTGGATCCCTTACCCATTGCTTTTGTGGTTGCTGTACGACCTGAAGAAGCTGTAAGCATCGCATCCATTCTGGGACCACCAACATAGCTTTGTGGTGTTCTGTACGGTGAATCCAGAAGTCTTAGTTTTCTTTGCAGTCTTGCAAGAGCAAGCGCTCCGTCTTCAAGCAGAGCTCTTGAGAACTCTTCAGATGCAAGACCGTCAATCTGGTGGCCACCATAAGTGATAAAGTTAAATACAAAACCAAGCTTTCCAATTTCACTTGGAAAATCTTTCATTTCCTGCTCAGACATACCTGTTGTATCCCAGTTAAAAGAAGGGGAGAGGTTGTATGCGAGCATCTGATCCGGAAATACAGCATGAATTGCATCAGCAAACTCTTTAGCATCTGCAAGATCAGCTGTTTTTGTCTCCATCCAGAGGATGTCTGCAAAAGGAGCTACCGCAAGAGACTTTGCAATTGCGTATTCAATTCCACCCTGTATCTGATAATATCCCTCAGGGGTTCTTGAGAGCTCGCAGTCCCATGTGACGTTTAGTCCCATATCCTTGGCTTTTTTCTGTGCTTCGGAAAGTGATACCTGTTTTGCAAATTCGTCCCACTGCTCTGCTGTCATATCAAAATCTGTGCCTTCCTCTGCCCTGAATTCCATCCTGTCGGCTACTGCCTTTCTAAATGTCTTGATCCCAGATTCTGCTTCCCATGTTTCTACAAATTTATTCACTACATCATCAAGTGTTTTGTCGAGTGAAGTTTTCTTGCCTTTTTTATATGCTTCTATGTTGCTGTCCGCAATCTCCAAGACCCCTACATCTTTTAGCCATGCATAACAAGATTTATAAACATCATTTGAGATTTTATATAGCAAATGACCGTTAATATCTTTTATACCCTTATCATAAAATCTTTTTAAAATTGATAGGTAGGCATCTTTATAAGCCGGAACGGTTAGGTTGGTTACACCCAGGAGAAACGGATGATCTCTTTCATCACCTCTGCCTTCAAGAAGGGTAGCTGCCTCAGCATCTGTTCTTGCAACGATGATTCCCGGTACTTCCATAATGTCCAGCTGGAACCTTGCTGCATTTAGTCTTTTGATCTGTTCGTCTACAGGTACCAGAACTTTACCGCCCTGATGTCCGCATTTCTTAGTACCGGGTTTCTGGTCTTCAATATGATATCCGGTTACTCCTACCTCAACAAACCTTCTAATCAGGTTTCTTACCTGAGCGTCACCACCATGCCCTGTATCGGCATCTGCAATTATATATGGAGTATAGTCAATCTCGGGTGTAGCCTTTCTGGCCTTTTCTGTCATTCTTGATCTTTCAAACTGCTGGTTTTTATCAGCACTCAGAAGAGCTCTAACAAGTACTGCTGCATCGTCAGGTACCTGGCTTAGAGGGTAACTTGCTAGGTCTGCACCTCTGTCTTCGGTAATTGAACCCTTTGCTGATGTTGCCCAGCCGCCAAGATATATTCCCTCTATCCCGGCGCGTTTCATCATGATGACCTGTCCTGGGGAATAAGGTCCGTATGTTGTAATAGATTTTTTCTTTGAATACAGTTCTCTAAGGCGTTTATAAAACTTTATTGATGCCTCTTTAGCAATTGTATAGTCATTTTTTATTGTTCCCTGCTGTGCGACTACCTGCTCTGCAGAATACAGCCTTGTAATTCCCTTGAATCTCTGGCTTGAAAAATATGACTTAATTCTTTTTGCTTCGCTTTCCATTGAACCCATTTTCTTGTGCTCTCCTCTCCTGATTATTTAATTTTTTTAAGATACAACAAAGTCCAGGTTTTCGGTAATTCTTGTACCGTCTTTTTTAAACGCTGTCATATATTGTTGTATTCTCTTTTTTGCTGTTTGCAAATCGTGATTGTTTAAATTGATGTTAAGAAGATCAATGTACCATGGTACTTTCACTTCATCTAGTACATAGGTTCTAACAATTTCTTTTGCGATAGGAAGAGTCGTGTCTTTTGAAATGTCATAAACGTCCTTATCCTTGGCATTTCTTAGCTTTTCATACTCTTCTTCCAAAAGTTTATTGAATATTTCTACAGTAAAAGTATCCCCTGCTTTCAGGCCGGTCTCTGCATCGTCTTCGTTTAATTTTGCTCCCTTGTGGATCCATTCCCATAGGATACTCAGGCGAATTTCTCCGGTAGCAGCGTCTTCCATAAGATAAAGAATATTATCATCTTCAAAAAAG
Source organism: Thermodesulfobacteriota bacterium (assembly GCA_041572575.1). Taxonomy (GTDB): domain Bacteria; phylum Desulfobacterota_D; class UBA1144; order Nemesobacterales; family N074bin48; genus N074bin48. The sequence continues at coordinate 21,108 of JBFFSH010000006.1, read as the reverse complement.
TCTGCTGGTTTTAGCGCTGCTGCCTGAAAGCCCTGGCCGAATGCGTTTCCGTACTGCAGGGCTACGCTAAGCAGGTTTCTTGCTCCCCTTATAGATCTTGGGGCAGGTTCTAAATGGGTGAGGGCTTGAGAATCTTCCTCAGTATATGTAAGAGGCGGAAACTTTCTTCCAAGCTGGTTAGCTTCACCAACTTTTTCCCAAACTGGTCTTACTATATGAACCATCTTCCAGTGTGCTACCCACTTTCCACTTGCGCCTTCTCTCTGCTCCCTTTCAGCACCGGCCACTGCCTTTTCCATACTGCTGGCTACACCCTCTTCAGTGCCAACCGGGATATTAGGCTCCATACCGCCCTGCCATAGAGCAAAGTTGCCGTTAATGTCCGGAGTATTAACAGCTCTTCTTACTCTGTCTTCGTAGGCTGCCATATAGCTGTACGTCATTGTAATTGATTCAATATTAGGGTTGATAAAATCCTTATCCCATGCCATGGCATCAGATACGCTGTTAATATAGTCCCATCTGCCTGTATTAAAACCCACAAAGTGTTTTCCAAGAGCTGCACGTATTTCCATTAGCTGATATGTTTCTTCCAGCTGTTCTATGAGTACGTATACCTTTATTGTTCCTTCTGCGATACCAATATGATTTTCAAGTGCGCTTAGCATCTCGTTCCAAAGCGCTGCTTCCTCTGCTGTCTGAATTTTAGGAAGATAGAGGCAGATGGAAGAGCCGTTTGCTTGCAGTGTTTTATAGTTGTTTGCTACATATAAGACCATATCCACAATTGAAGCCGACATTGCCACGCCGTTTTCATCACGAATGTGTCTGTCGTCAAGGTGAAGACCTCTTGCTCTGAAAATCTTGGTGGTAAAATCGAGCTGCTTCTCCCAATCTTCAATAATATCACGGCCAAAAAACTGATTGCCCCATTTGTTCATAGAAGCTGCTACTTTTTCTGAAGTTTTTAAAAATACGGGGTCTTTATCTATTGCAAGCTTGAGGTTTCTCTGATTGTCCAGTGACATAGAAGTGATCTGCCCAAGGGCGTCCTCACCGTCAAACATCCATCCGTCTGCACCTGAAAGAATTGCGTATGCTACGTTTCTTATACTAACCTCGGTGGGAGAGTCGGGTTTTGCTGCAGGGCCCGTACCCTGAATCCACTGGCGCTGTAGGTCTGCCGGGATCTCCCCGCCTTCAAACTTGCCGTCTCTTGCGTCCTGTACCTTAATATTAGTACGTGGTATGACTGAATTTGGGTCTAAAAAATCGATTCTTTCTTTATTCTTAGCTCTATCTGCCCTTTTTTTATATCTTTTTTTCATAATAGCTTTTTGTTCGCTATTGAATTTCGAAAGAGCTTCCAGGGCGCTTAAGGCTTCCGGAGTATAAACATCGGGGTAGGATTCCTTTAGATCATCACGTATTTTTAAACTCATTATTTTCTCCTTCTTCTCTCCTTGGGGTTATATTTATAGTTTGATTGAAAAATTAAATGCTATACCTTGAGTTGCTTTTAATCTGTTTTTAATCATTTATTTTTAACATTTTTAATACAAATTCATTTTTATTCAGCCAAAAAAGAAAGCTTCTTGGCTGGGGCGGGTGGATTCGAACCACCATACCAGGCGTCAAAGGCCTGTGTCCTGCCGTTGAACGACGCCCCAAAAAAGCCCGTATAGTACCAAGGTTTTTATTCTATATCAAGTACTTAAGACAGTCTGTGCCATCCTGATATGCCTTTAGCAAGAAATACACTGTAATCACCGCTGTCATTAAGGTAGTCATATATGTCCTTTGCCTCGTTTTGAGAGGTAAAAATTGCAAAAACGGCAGTTCCGCTTCCACTCACTAGCACATTGCTGCAGCCCAGCTGTTTTAACAGCTCTTTGAGCTTGGATATACCAGAATTTAGTGATTCAGCAGCTTGTTCAAGATCATTTCTGAGAATAACTTGTCCATTTTGATATTTTTCTATTATTTCTCCAATATTTAAATTATTGTTACTGCTAGTGCCAATTTCATCCCATTTCTTGTAAACATCCGCTGTAGAAAGTCCAAAAGATGGTTTAACAATGAGGTAATTCAGAAGCGGAAAATCGTTTAAGACTGTTATTTTTTCCCCAATACCTTCCATGAGTGCCGTACGGCAGTGAATAAAAAATGGAACATCCGCCCCAATCTGAGCGGCTAATTCTATCAGCCTGTCGGTGCTTAGTGCATAGTATATTCTGTTAAGTCCTACAAGTGTGGCTGCGGCGTTGCTGCTCCCTCCGCCAAGACCTGCCTGAATCGGGATTTTCTTTTTGAGTTTTAGCTGAAGCCTTGTAGATATACCTGTTTCCTTTAGATAAAGCTCAGCTGATTTGTATACCAGGTTTTCTTTAATATCAGGAAGTTTTAATCCTTCAGTTTCAAGTTCAATACCTGATCCACTCTCAGAACAAACGGTAAGCTCATCAAACAGATCAACCGGCTGCATGATTGATCTAAGTACATGATACCCATCGGTTCTTATGCCTAATATTTCCAGAGTGAGGTTTAACTTTGCAGGGCATAGTAAAGTGATTGAATCCACGACTTTATTTTATATAAACTTTAAGGTAATAATAGATCAGTCAAAAAATATGTGGTTCTCGGATTATACAGCTAAGACTAAAATCATAAAATTTGTAGTTGAAGAAATAAAATAAGCGGGTAAATTAATATTAAAGTATTAAGAGGGAGCAAGAAAGGGAGCGAAAAACAGATATCACTAATATTTGGCAAATACAGGATATCTTAAACATAAATAAAGAGGTTGATGATAAGTAAAGCTTAATATTAAATTAGTGTTAGATTTTGTTTAAGTTTAAAACATTTTTAAAAAGTTATATCTAAATAAGCAATTAACTAAATCTCAGGTAATTAAATCACAAAAAAGTCTAAATTTTTTTAAGCTTTCTGTAATCATTAACTAAAAGTTATATGCATTTTGGAGGTATGAAACAAGATTCATGAATAACTACAAACAGCTAACAATAGCCAGCTATATTTTCCGTACTACAAAATTCATACTACCCATAATCTTAGGTGCACTTGTTTTGGGATTTGTATTTTCAGCGCCTTTAAGGGACATGCACACATACAGGCAAACCGGGAATTTGCTTGGAAACATTGTAGACAACCTGAACCTAACGGGGCTTGACGACAGCTCATATAATCTTAGCTACAAGGTTGCCAGTGACCAGATTCTAAAAAATATTCGCAGGTATTCTCAAAATCTTGAGAAAGAAGAAGCACAGATGCTTGCAGACCTTATAAATAAAGAGTGTAAGCGCTATAATCTCAATCCCTACCTTGTGCTTGCCATAATTAAAGTAGAAAGCAGCTTTAATCCCATGGCAGTATCTTCAAAGGGTGCAATTGGTCTTATGCAGGTGATGCCTGAAACAGCTTTTTATCTTGCATCCAAAAAAGGTATGATAATTGATGATGAAAGCTTAATAGCCGACCCTCTCATTAATGTACAGCTCGGGATATACTACTTTCACAATCTGCTTAAACGGTATAACAAGCTGGAAAGCGCTCTATTTGCTTATAACTACGGCCCCGGGAGATTTGAGACAATTACTAACAGTGAAGAGAATGAAGTGAAAATGCCGGAGTATGTGAGAAAGGTGATTACTTTTAAAAAATATCTTGAAAGAAAGAGCCTGATTGCGAAGCAGAGTTAGTATAATACATCCCTTTTTTTAGATGATTTAGGAAGTTTTAGAAAATCATTTTTTCAGTATTTCTTTAATTACTCATTACGCTTGTAAAATTTCAGGTATATTTATCCTGATCTGAAAAAGTAATCATATTTACAGAGCAGTTTTACAACGAACCTGACCCATGGGTAAAAAGTCAAAAAAGCACCAGATAAAAGAGATATTAGATAAAAATAAAAGTACTTTTAGTATACTGAAATTTATAGTTACATATGTAGTACTAATGGGAGGATTCTTTGCGCTTTTAAGATTTGAGATAGTAGGCGGATTTGGTGATCTATACAGCGTCTATGAATCCGGTCTTATAGCAAGCTGTGTAAAAATATTAAATTTTCTGGGACTAAAGACCTCGGGGCAGGGCTCACTGTTATTTCTGCCTGGTATTACTTTTGATGTGAGGTTTGGCTGTAATGGTCTTGAAGCTGTACTGATTTATGCGGTAGCAGTAATAAGTTTTCCTGCAAAATGGCTCAAGAAACTTATTGGTATAGCCGCAGGGCTGGTAATTATTCAGATTATAAACTTGCTTCGAATTGTAGGTCTTGCCTTTTCAGGTTTATATTACAGAGAAATATTTGATTTACTTCACATCTATATTGCCCAGGGGATCATGATTGCCGTGGCTCTTGGGGTATTTCTGGTTTACATTTACTACTTGGGACATGGAGAAGACAAACAACAGGAAGGAGCTTAGAAAAAAACTAGTACGGCTCTCACTTGTATTTGTTGCCGGCTATGTGCTTTCTCTAGTGCTCTGGCTTTTTGTGGGAAAGTACTATGGTTATGTTATAACCTCAATCTCTGCCCATGCTATTGCTCCAGTAAAAAACATCCAGCTTGATTTAGTAGAATTTGATAAAAAAAATAAAGACAGTATCAGTACATATTTTAGAACTCTAAAACAGTTCACCAAAAATATTGGAATGCGCCAGGATGTAAACTTCGGCCATTTTACTTTTAACATCCCGATTACCATTGGAATACTGGCAGCGTTTTTTCCCTTTATTAGAAAAAAAAGGGTGTATGTTGAAGTAGCAGTGCTGCTTATAGCTATGCACATTATTTATGTGTTCTTCTTAGAGGGGCTAAAGTTGTCTGAAGCGCTTTTAAAGTCGGGATATGAAAAGCCTAATGAGGCAAAACTAGTGTTCTGGCAGTTTTCTGAAGGGTTTATGAAGAGTATGGTGCTGAGGTTCGAGCCGTTTCTCATCGGCGCCTACCTGTATTTTTCCAGAACCAGGGGGCTTGGAAAGCCTGCCGAAACTGACTCTGGTGATGAAATTGAAGAGAACTGAGAATCGGGACTGTAGTCTTTCTAACTGTTTCATGTACAAAAAAGTAATAAGATGCAGTGAAGAGATTTACAGCAAATCTACAAATTAGATCGAAACTGCTAAAGCCTTTTTAAGGTGCTACTGAATAGTAGAGGTGTTTTCAGAAGAAGCTTGATTAAAGGTCTCTTGCCATTTGATTATAAAAATATTCAGCTTTGATTCTGCTTCATCATAATTCCCCGTTTCAATCAGACTTAATATATCCCAAATATCCTGTACAGAGTTTTCATCAGAAAGAGAGTAGTTTGGAATGTATGTGCAGATATCCCCGTAACTGAGGACTATCTTTCCTTTCTGGTTAAAATTAGATAGCCACGCAACAATGTTTTCCACCCCTTCTCTTAGCTGACCCAGAATATTGGAAATGGACGAACCTGACTGACCAGATCTCTCGGCGCCATTTTTAATAATTAATTCAGCTTTATATATGGCTTTTGCCGCCTTTGAAATATCCGTAACATAATAGATGCCGTCCTGCGATATTGCCCCGTAACCGGTGTGAGTGTAAGTAAGTTTTTTCTCCTCTTTGCTAAAGAGCATAAACCACTCAGGGGGTATGTAATTTTCAGAGCTGAAGACATAGGGGTTAGCATTTTCTGAAAGGGGAGATATATAATAATTGTCATCCTTATCCTTAATAAAAAAACAGTCCTCTATAAACTCCTTATCCATTCCCATATGGTCTGAAAGCGCATCTCTGAAATCATCAAACTCCTTTCCAAACCACACGGACTGAAATGAAGATGGCCCGTCCCAGTATTTTTCATAAAAATCTATATACTTTTTCCAGTAGTCTTTCTTTTCAATTAGTTCATCTAAGGGTTCATAAACAACCAAAACTGAATTTGCCATAACTTTTAATTTTAGCCCTTAAAAAAAGATTAACAAATTATGATAAGATTAGGTTATAATTTGTAATCTAAAATTACATTAAGGATATATTAGAATGAAACTTGAAAACAAAGTAGCCCTTATAACAGGCGGAAGCCTTGGGCTTGGTAAATACACAGCTGAGCTTTTTGTGCAGGAAGGCGCAAAGGTTGTGATAACGGGAAGAACAGAAAAAACACTAAAAGAGGCTCAGGAAGATGCAAAGAAAAAGGGCATTGAGCTTGATTATCTTGTAAGCGATGTATCGAAAGAGGATGATTGCAAGGAAGCCGTCGATTATACGGTGAAAAAGTACGGTAAGATCGACATACTTTTTAATAACGCAGGGGTGCTTGAGCTTGGAAGGACCCATGAGACATCCACAGAAACGTGGGACAAGATTTTTGATATTAATGTAAAGGGAATCTATCTGATGACCAAATATGCTGTACCCCATATGCTTGAGAAGGGGTATGGATGTATAGTGAACAACTCTTCAGTACTTGGTCTTAAAGCGCTTCCCGGAGTGGCTGCGTATGACGCCTCAAAAGGTGCTGTTACCCAGCTTACCCGCAGTATGGCTCTAGATTATGCTACAGACGGCATAAGGGTAAATGATATATGTCCTGGTACAATCGTAACACCTATGGTAACAAACATGCTCGATTCCATGGAAGACAGAGACGCAGGAGAAGAGCTGTTTAAAACATTCCATCCTATGGGAAGACTGGGAAGACCTGAAGAAATTGCTCATGCCGTGCTTTTCCTCTGCGATGACAACATAGGGTTTATGACAGGGAACATGTTGTCTGTAGACGGCGGTTGGGTCGCAAGATAACTACTTTATTTACAAAACCAATTTTTAACTTCAATAATAAAGCCCCTGCCCTACACTAATGGGCAGGGGTGCTTAAAATATATTCTATAAATTCTTATATCTGTAACGCAGATACATATACATATTATTTATTGACATCTTGCTAAACATTTCTATAATTGAGAATCTTTCTCAATTAATAAAATGTCTCAATTATTACAATGGATCTGATTGTTGATAACTATGTGCAGTCTGTTTTTAAGTCAAAGGGGCTTAAGTGTACTCCTCAGAGGATAGCTGTATTTAAAGTTATAGAGGAGTCTAAGACTCACATGTCTATCGAGAAAATACATGCTGAGGTTAAAAAGCTGCTCTCAAATGTGGGGCTTGCAACGATCTATCGTACCCTCGATTCACTGATTGATCTGGGGTTAATAGAAAAAGTACACCTTGAAGACGGATGTCATAATTTTACCTCAGCTCTTTCCGGTCACAGGCATGCTCTTGTATGCAAGGTGTGTGATCAGATCGTAGAATACGAGGACTGTCCGCTTGAGGGTATAAAAGAAGATGTATCAAAAAAAACAGGGTTTGAGATAGATAACCACTACCTGCAGCTTTTTGGAACCTGCAGCGAGTGTCAGGCATCAAACAATACATAATAAATGTCACACATACACATACCAGACGGAATTTTGCCCATGTGGCTATTGCTTATAGGCTGGCTTCTTACAAGCTTCTTTCTCTTTTTGTCTATAAAGAGGGTTAAGAAAGAAGAAGTGTCGCTTAAGCTTCCATATATTGGGATTGTTTCTGCAATAATGATTGTGGCTATGATGTTAGAGATTGTTCCAATCGCTTATCACTTTAATCTGAGCGTGATAGCCGGAATAATCCTCGGCCCGGCGATGGCATTTATTTCAGTTTTTATTGTAGACCTCATAATAGCAATGTTTGGCCACGGGGGAATTACAGTAATTGGTCTTAACACCCTTGTTGTCGGAACAGAAGCTGTGGCAGGATACTATCTGTTTCATTTTCTGCTTGGTGTTTTAAAAAATATCTCAAACTCCCACGCAGTTTCTGCCTCGCTTGCAACTGTGTGCAGTCTTGTTCTCAGCTGTGCTCTGATGATAGGTTTTGTGTGTGCTTCCAACCTGGATTCGTCTGCTGAAAAAATTGAAAAGATAAACAAACAAAACGTGTTTTTAGAAGAGACTGGATTAGCTGGACATAAAGACCACGAACACTCTCAGACTATTGATGCATACAGGTTTACAAAGATGGTGGTTCCTCTCAGTATTATTGGCTGGATACTCGAAGCTGTTATTACGGGGTTTGTAATAAAATATATTCACAGGATAAGGTCACCCCTTATTTTGCGGGGTACATAACTATATGGATATTGGAGCAATAGACTACTATGCAAATTTTGGAAATAGCCTTATTCACAGGCTTGGCCCGGGGATAAAAGTAATCTTTGTAATATCGCTTATTGCAAGCATTGTTCTAACAAAGAGTCTTATTATCCTGGGGGGCATATATTTTTTACTGCTGGGGCTTGTAATAATCTCAAAGGTGCCTGCTATAAAAGTAATCCTTCTTGCAGCTTACCCTGCTATATTTGCCATAATATTTGCATTTGCAAGCTGGAGCGGCAACAGGGCCTTTACGCTGCTTATTATTATGAAGGCACTGTCGGCATCCCTTTGTATGGTGCTGTTAATTATTACTACTTCTTATCCAAGGGTGTTCAGCGCAATGAGACCGATAATTCCCGGTATTTTATTCGATGCACTTTTACTTACATACAGGTCAATATTTCTACTCTTTGGCCTTCTATCAAACCTCTTCAGCGCACTTAAAATAAGAGGGGGGTTTTCGAACAAAAATTATTTCAAGAGACTTAAGAACCTGTCATCAGGACTGGGGCTTTTGGTAATAAGAGGTTTTGACCTCTCTCAACATTATTACGGCGTGCTTAATATCAGGGGTTACTCTGGCAATTTCTCGGTCTCCGGAGGTGAGGATTTAGAAAAATTGTCGGACTATCTGTTTTTAGTTTTAGGCTTTGCAACCCTTGTGCTAACAGTGTATTGCGAGGAATTTGATAATAAGATTACAGGTGCATATTTTCTCATCTCGTCTGCATTATTTCTTGGGATTATTTTGCTCAGATCACTAGTGTTGAAATTAAAGGGGGACAGATGAGCGAAGTAGTAAGAATAAGTCAATTGAGCTTTTCGTATAATGACGGAGTAAGCATACACTACGGTGGTAAGGACTTTATAGTTAACCGTGGTGAGAAAGTCGCCATTCTGGGTCCGATAGGAAGTGGTAAGTCCACCCTGCTTCAGCACATTCTGGGTCTTCTGAAATCAGATGCCGGAACAATAGAAGTGTTTGGCCATGATCCTGCTAAGGAATCAGCCCAGATAAGGCAGCGCATTGGCACGCTTCTTCAAAATGTGGATCAGCAGATTATTGCCCCCACTGTGTGGGACGATATTTGCTTTTCACCAAGGAATTACGGGATGGATAGTAGTGAAACTGAAAAAAGAGTGAACTATCTAATGGAATGGCTCGATATAAAACACCTTAAAAACAAAGTCCCACATTACTTAAGCGGTGGAGAGAGAACAAAGGTGGGAATTGCAGGAGCGCTTGCTCATAAACCTGAACTATTAATTTTGGATGAGCCTTTTGAAGGACTTGATCCTGTTTGCAGACAAGATCTCATATCACTGCTAAATGAAATAAATGAAAACGAAAAAACATCAATCATACTCTCGACTCATAATATAAACGTAGTTCCGTTGATAGCGGAGATTGTCTATATAATTGCTGAAGGCGGAGAGATTATTGCAAAGGGAAGTCCTGAGGAAATTTTCACAAAAGTTGATATGCTGCGTAGCTGCCATATTGAGCCCCCTGTGCTGTCTGCTCTGTTCCATGAACTTAAAAACAATGGTATTGATTTAGACCACAGTTTCAATATTAAAGAAGCGGCTTCAATTATTGCAAAGAGTAAGTTAAACTTAAAAGAGAAATGAGATTTATTGATATTAACATTAGAGCCGGGAATATAGTTAATAACAAAAAGTATTTCACTATACTTTTTTCGGCACTTTTCCTCTTTTCACTTTTCATACATACACATCCTCTTTCTTTATCTGCAGACTTAAGTTTTGAAAGTAACAACACCGAGCAGCATTTAAACTACAGCCACAACTCCGAATTCTGCTCTGCTTGCAGGGCTGACGGAAAAATCTACAAAACCAACAAAAAGGTAGACTTAAACCTTCATACTTCGATATTGCTCATCAAAGATATAGGGCAATCTTACAATGATTTACATTTTAAGCTCTTAAATGAATCAAGAGCCCCTCCCGTATTTTCATAATTCCCATTTCAGTTTTTTGAATTCCAGAATTTATAAGTAGTAGAATTTGTGGAGGTGAATTATGAAAGTAGTACTAACTGCCGCTACGACAGCGGTATTTTCATTAATATTTTTAACAGGCGCTTTGTTTGCAGATGAAAAGGAGAGTTTAAGAAATGAGATCAGCGAGCTTAAGCAGATGATGATTAAAATGCAGCAGAGGCTTGATGACCTGGAGCAAAGGAACAAAGAGCTAGAGGAGCAGTCGAGAGCCAAACAGAAAACCAGCCAAAGCAGCAGCGAGCCCAATGCAATAGCGGAACAATCGCCTACAGATGGTGGTTTTATACAAAGAGCAATACAGACCTTAAATCCGGATATAAGCGTAATAGGAATATTTTCAGCATCATATTTTTCGGAAAATGATCCGCTTGCTGGTGCTGAGGCAGACCCCGAAGACACAGGTGTTGATCTGCAGGAAATTGAGGTTGTATTTTCCGGATCAATTGATCCCTATTTCAGATTTGACAGCGCGTTTTCAATTAACAGAGAAGGCATCGAAACCGAAGAGGCCTATGCTACCACGCTTGCTTCACTGCCTCTTAATTCTCAATATAGAATTGGAATTATAAGAAGCAAGTTTGGGCGTATTAATACTCAACATAGACATTCTCAAAACTTTGTTACCCTGCCACTTGTGGCAAATGCTTTTTTAGGAGAGCATTTAAATCCTACCTCTATTGAGGCTAATTTTCTTGTCCCTGTACCATGGTTTTTTGAGCTTAGTGCAGCTGTAGGTAGTCCGGAGGTTGAAACTCCCAGTTTTGACAGAGATGAAGACAAAAACAACCTGGGAAGACTGCTATATGTATTCCATCTCAAAAATTTCTTTGAGCTATCAGAAAGTCTTTCAGTAAACTTGGGTGGCTCATTTGCAACAGGTGCAAATGGAACATTTGAGGGGAGCCGAACAAATCTTTATGGAGCAGACCTTTTTGTTAAGTACAGGCCGCTACATGCTGACCCTTATAAAGAGCTTACATTCCAGTCCGAATTTATGTACAGAGATGCTGAGAGTGAGATTGGCGATCTAAATGATTATGGTTTTTATTCTCAGATTATTTATAGATTTGCAAAGAGATGGAATGCAGGAGCAAGGTTTGGTATGACTAATACGGATGATCCACTGGATTTTGAAGAAGATGAAGGTCCTGAAATCGAATTGTTGTCCAATGACAATTTCTTTAATTTTACAAATTCAGGAGAGGAGGAAGAACATGAAAAGGGTGGACTTGGACTTTTTGGACAAACATACAGAGTGTCTGCCATGCTAACATTTAATCCTTCAGAGTTTTCGACAATAAGGCTTCAGTATGATTACACTGACCCGGATTTTACAAACGATCAGCACGCTCTGTTTCTACAGTTTCAGTACTCACTCGGAGCGCACGGAGCGCATCCGTTTTGATCATGTTAATAAGGAAAATAACAGTGATAAATTCAATTAATAAAATTATATTAGCAGCTTTTGCTGTTATTGCTTTTATGTCAGCAAGCCATACATCGGTTTATGCAAAAGTAAAAGTTGTTACGACTATCCCTGATTTTGGCTCGATAACCAAAGAGATCGGCGGTGATAAGGTTGAAGTCAAAAGTATAGTAAAGGGTTATCAAGACCCTCACTTTGTAGACGCGAAGCCAAACTATATGCTTTGGCTAAATAAAGCTGATTTGCTGATATACAACGGTCTTGAGCTTGAAGCTGGCTGGCTGCCAGTACTTATAACTGGTTCCCGTAATTCAAAGATCATTTCATCAAATGCTCCGGGTCATTTAGATGCATCTTCTCTAATTCAAAATAAACTGGAAGTACCGAATTCTAAATTAGATAAGAGCATGGGAGACATCCATTCAGGTGGTAACTCTCACTATTTGCTTGATCCCAGAAATGGAATACCCATAGCAGCAGGCATAGCAAAAAGATTAAAGGCAATTGATCCCGATCATTCTCAGTTTTATGACCAAAATCTGCTTGCTTTTACTTCTAAACTAAAAGAGCGGATAACAGCGTGGGAAGAAAAGCTTGAGCATTTAAAAGGCATTAATCTGGTTACATACCACAAAAGCTGGTTGTATTTTACAGGCTGGGCGGGATTTAACGAAGTGGGTTATATAGAACCAAAACCCGGTATTCCACCCTCGCCATCACATATAGCAGGTTTAGTTAAGCAAATGCAGGAAAAAGACTTACAGCTAATACTGTCTGAATCATTTTATCCCCAGAAAACTGTAAGACTTGTGGCAGACAAAACAGATGCAAAGCTGCTTGTGCTCCCTACAATGGTAGATCGTGATAATGGTGTGCCTACATATATTGATTTATTCGAAAAGATTATAGATGAAATTTTAAAGGCTCTTGCAAAATAATCATGATTACATTGGATAAAGTTGAGATTGGTTATGAAAACAGCCCTCTAATAGCCCCTATCAATCTCAGTATTGGAGAAAATGAGTTTTGGGCTGTTATCGGCTCAAACGGCGGGGGAAAGACAACACTTTTAAAAACCATACTAGGGCTTATTCCAAAACTCTCAGGGCAGATTCTTTATTCTCCAAACAGCAGTTTTGGTTATGTGCCGCAGCACAAAAATTTTGACAAATTATTTCCGGTTTCAGTTTTAGAGCTGGTGATTATGGGAAGGTACAGCATTGTCGGGTTTGGTAAGAGCATATCTGAAAATGATATACAAATAGCATTGGAATGTCTGGAAAAAGTCGGTATCGCTCACCTTGCACACAGGACTTTCAGGTCACTCTCAGGTGGTGAAATCCAAAGGGCACTAATTGCCAGAGCGTTAGCCGGGCAGCCTTCGGTGCTCGTTTTGGATGAGCCTACGGCATCTGTTGATTTTAAAGGACAAACAGAGATATTGGATCTTGTAAGTGCAATAAGGTCTGAGAATAAGCTCACAGTGATAATGGTAAGCCACTATATAGGTAGTGTTACGGAGTATGCGGACAGATTAATTCTTATAGATAAACAAAGTGGAGTTTTCGAGCAGGGATCGGTTAAGGAGATTATAGATTCAAAACACATGCAGAAAATATTTGGTATGAGTATAACCAGTGGAGAAATGGGAATTAATAAATGAGCGCTATATCTGAATTTACTCAAAGCTATTTTCTTTGGAAAGAAGCGGTTGCTGCAGGGGCGGTTATTGGTGCGCTATGCGGGTTTTTGGGTGTGTCTGTTGTTCTTCGCAGGATTATATTTGTAAGTGCTGCTCTAACACAAGTCTCTGGTCTTGGAGTAGCTTTTGCTTTTTATATTCAGGCATTTGCTGTTGGTTTGGCTGTCCCATTTGCTAACCCCACTATTTCATCTCTAATATTTACGCTTATCGCTGCATATCTATTTGCGATCAAAAAAGATTCTTTAAAGATTACAAAGGAAGGAGTAATCGGTTTTGGATTTTTGCTGGCTTCGGCATCGGTATTGATATTGGGAGATAAATTAACTCATGGAGCTCACGACATTTCGGACATTATATTTGGAACAGCAGTCGTTGTTTCTGAAAAAGAACTCTATTATATTCTCATTGTAGCCTTAGTTGTAGGTGCGCTGTTCAGAAAATATCATAAGGACTTTATATTTGTCTCTTTTGATCCCGATTCTGCCACATTGTTTAAGTTTCCTGTAAAACTTGCAAATGCACTGCTTTTGGTAAGCATAGGTGCAGTAATTTCTATATCCACTAAAGCCATAGGTGCGCTTCCTGTTTTTGGTCTACTTACTCTTCCGGCTCTTTGCTCACTACAGCTTACGGAGAAGCTAAGCAGGATTTTCATTCTCTCGGTCATTATAGGAGTCGTTTCTTCTGTTCTTGGATATTTCTTTTCATTTATTTTTTCGACTCCCACAGGGGCATCGATCACCCTGACTGCCTCTTTTATATTAATTCTTTGCTCCGCTGCTGGCAGATTGAGAAATTATCAGTATTGATAAATGCAGTGCTTTCTTATTACACAGATGTAATCTATATGTAATAATCATTTAATATATTGTGAATATAATAAAAATTAATCCTAAGTCTTATTGTTAAATTTTTATGCTTATGTAATATTTCTTATCTCTATTTATATACTGCAGTCTCAACAATATTAATAATCGGATGCTAAATTTAGAAGAATTACTTGATAAAGAAGTTATTGAGTTCATTGGTGAAGTAGAACAACTGGACGAATATAAAGCTCTACATGGTGGTACTATAACTGATGAGACTTATATAAGATTCTTAAAGACATTCTACATCATGGAATCAATAAGTGCCGATGCTGTTCACAGGGCATCACAAAACACTAAACAAACAAACCCATACTTAAGCCAGCGGTTCGATTTTTGTGCAGAGGGTGAAAGGGGCCATGCAGAGATTGCTCTAAAAGATTTATTGGACATGGGTATTAGTGGTGTTGATACAAATGGAAATGGAATTGTAAATAAATATAATGATTTTTTGCAAACTGGTGCAGATGAGCTTCCAGCTCAGATTGTGGGGCATTCCTATATTTTCGAAAGCGCCTCAGCAGTGCTTTTTCCAAAGCAGGAGATTGCTGATAATCCAAAAAGGTTTGTAGAAATTCATGCAAAGGAAGACCCTGGTCATTCCCAGGCCATTAGAAGGACCGTGAGGAAAATAGAGCCTGATCTAAGTACAGAAGAAAAAAAGAAGATAGTAAATTTTTCCAAACAAAGCGGCCGTTACTTCATTGATTTATTCAGTCAGATATAACTTCCTCAACCTAACCAGGCATTGGGGTCAGGCTTTGATGTTTTGGTTTGTAGGCTAATTTCGGGATTTAATTCCCTGATTTTTGATAATTATACAATATCTCCCTCCAAAATATCCCAAAAGGTCACACATTCGTCACTATCACTTTTTTTCAATAGTGACTTATTCATATCTTTACAACCATATCCGAATTTACTAGCATTAATTTAATGGATATCTGCAAAGAATTTATGGGAGAAAATTAATTAACTAGATAGGCAGTTTATAGCGTTATACATAAAAAATTGATTAAGGAATAAGCCCCAGAGGAAATTATGCCATACAAAAACAATCTGACTTTAGCTACTTTTAACTTATATAATCTGCAGCTACCCGGAAAAGCTATGTATAATGGCATAAGATACACTCCGCAGCAATATAGAGAGAAGCTTGAGTGGACTGCTAATAAACTAAAACTGCTTGATGCTGATATCATAGCATTTCAGGAACTATGGAGACCGGAGTGTTTGAGGGATGTATTTGTTACGGCTAATTTGGATGATGAGTACACACTTATTGCTGAAAACATTAACTCTAAAGGGATGGATAATGCCATAGCAGTGAGGAAGCCTCACGAGGTAGTAAAAGCTGAATGGATCAAGAATTTCCCTGAAGAAACAGTCCTTAAGAAGCGCAAGGGCCGTTCCAGTGATCCGGATTATCAAATTAGCGTTAATATTAGCAGGTTTTCAAGGGCAGTATTGAGCGTTACTTTAAATGTTATTCCCACAGCTGGGGCGGAGCCTGTAAGAGTGAGGGTCTTAGTTGCTCACTTAAAATCAAAGAAATGTATAATGCTCGATAAACAGGAAAAATGCGATCCGTCGATAAGACCCCATGCAACTGCTCTTGGGCAAGCAATGTCGAGTATTCGCAGAACAGCGGAATCGGCAGCAATACGAGTTTTAGTAAACAAAATGATGAGAAGTTGCGATGATCCTGTAATTGTACTTGGAGACCTGAATAACACCGAACACAGTGTGTCAACAGCTATTATAGCAGGGCAGCCCAAATTTTATATGTATACAAATAACTGCAGTGCAAGTAGAAGCGACAGGGGATTGTATTCAACTTCTTATATGCAGGGATACAGAAGTGTTAAAGACACGGTCTTTACTCATATCACAGATGGGAATATGGAAACCCTGGATCACATTCTCGTATCTAAGCAGTTTTATGACTATTCTGATAACAGGCTCTGGAGTTTTAATAACCTAAGATGCTTCAATGATTACCTTGCCGATAAGAATGATGTATCTTCGGACCACGCGATAGTAAGCGCAACATTTGACTATAACCCGTCTAATTAACGCATGGGGTCAGGCTTTGGTATTTTGGTTTATGCGTGGAACCAAAATGCTAATACTTCATTTCAAAATATAACAAATAATGATTTAGTACTTAGTTATTATAGAAGAAGTATCTAACAATATTTAAGTTGCCAACCTTAAAGCTTAATTAAGTCAGAGTTGAAATCATAAATATTAACAGAATTTGTTTTTTTAACTATACTGGTCAGTGGATCAGAATAATGTACAGTTATATACTCAAACATCTTGTGAAATGAGGAGTATTGAAATGATCAAATTTGTTATGTGTTTAACCAGACACCCTGATATGACTCGTGAGCAATTCAAGGACTACTGGATGAACAGCCATGGCCCGTTTTTTATGAGCAACGCCGATGCAATGGGTGCAAAAAAGTATGTGCAGTCACATACAATGGATACCCCTTTAAATGAAGGTATTAGAGCTTCAAGGGTAATGCAGCCGGAGTATGACGGAGTTGCAGAGGTATGGTTTGAATCAGAACAAGCGTTAATGGAGGGGATGAGTTCTCCAGAAGGTCAGAAACTAGGCGCTGCACTTTTAGAAGATGAGAAGAATTTCATAGATCATTCAAAATCATGTGCTTTTATTGTTAAAGAATATGAATTTTAAGTGGCACAATGAAGTAGTGAATATTAGTTTTCAATGTTAAGACCAGATGCCATCAGTTTTAAATTTTTTTACTTTGTCCAGAACATGGGAGTGAATATTACTAGAACTGTATATAATTCCAGTCTGCCAATAAGCATTAAAAAGCATAACCATATTTTTGAGTAATTTGACAAGAAATGGTACGTGTGTGTCGGGCCTAATTCTTCAAATGCAGGTCCAATGTTTCCGATACTTGCGGCTGTTGTTGACATTGCACCCAAGATAGAAATATCCTCGAAAGTCAATATAGCAATAGTAGACAGTACGAATATAAATATATAGAGAAGAAAAAAGCTTGTAACACTCGATATTATATCATCATCTAATACTTTTTGATTAACCCTTAGAGGCAGGACCGCACGCGGCTTAATTAGATGATTAATTTCCCTGTAGCTTCTTTTGATAAGTATAAGGATTCTAAGAACTTTAATAGACCCCGATGTTGAACCTGCACAGGCACCTATAAACATTAGAGTAAATAATAAGAACACTGTATATATAGGCCAGTGTGCAAAATCCACTGAGCTAAACCCTGTTGTTGTTATGATAGATACAACCTGAAAGGATGAGAATCTAAGAGCATCCCAGAATCCATAATAGCTGTTAAACCATAAATCTATACATATAATTGCTATAAATGTTAATACTATACCAGTGTAGAATTTGAGCTCTGAATCTCTGAATACTCTTGAAAACCTTCCAGTAAAGAGAAAATAATGCAGTAGAAAATTAATTCCAGCAATGAACATGAATAGTGTAATTAATAATTCTATTAATGAGTTGTTATAGCCACCAATACTTGAATTTTTAATTGCAAATCCGCCAGTGGATAAAGTACTAAACGACGTTACCACAGAATCAAACAAGGGCATCCCACAAATAAAGAGCAACGCTATCAACAATACTGATAGTCCTACATATACTATCCACAGTTTTTTAGCAGTTTCTGCAATTTTAGGTGTTACTTTTTCTGTTACAGGACCGGGGGTTTCCATACCCATGAGCTGCATTCCTCCAACGGATAATCTTGGGAGAATCGCAAGTGCAAGTACAATGATTCCCATTCCACCCAGCCACTGTGTAAAACTTCTATAGAATAATATTCCATGCGGAAGATCATGTAAATCATCTATTACGCTAGAGCCCGTGGTAGTAAATCCTGCTATTGATTCGAAGATCGCGTCTATGGGGTTTGAAAAAATTGGCAGGAATAGGTAGGGGATAGATCCAAATATGCAGGCAACAGACCAGCATAAAAAAGCGACAAAAAAAGCCTCTTTCCGATCCAGTTCACTAATATTTTTACACTCTTTATTTACATCTCTTAGAATAAATCCGACCGAACTGGTTATCCCTGCAGTTATTAAAAAAGCGAAATGATCTCCATCCCGGTAAATTAATGAACAAACAACTGGAATGAGCAGAAGTAAACCCAGAAATGTTAAAAATGTGCCAACTATATAAAAACAAAGTCTGATATTCATTTATATTAGTTCCCGCGGGATAATATTTGTGTGACTAAGTTAATTTTATAAAAATGGGGATAAATAATTAATATCTGAAATTTGCCATTTATGTTTTAAATGGTCAGTTATAATTTGTTTAATACCGCATTCTTTACCTTTCCTGCTGATATTATTAATTATATAGATAATAATATCAATACTCCTTGTTTGTTTGTGAAATATAATAATAGTTGCAATCACTGACATTGGACACTGTTTATTATTTTAACCTGAACACTTAATACTATTGATTTTGAGAAGTAGCACCTATTAAAATGAAGGAAAACTTAATACTACTAGCATTACTGTTTAAGAGGAATTATAATATACTAGATGTATAGATAAGATTTATACTGGGGTGATTGTCAATGAAAGAGAGAAGATCATATCCAAGAATCTTGATGGGAGAGCATGTAGAATTTGGTATAGATAGCCCAATTTATCATGGAACCTCCTATGTTTTTTCTCCTGACGGAATGTCTATTCTTGCAGACAAAATTTTACCTGCCAAGTCAAACATTGTAATTAAGATTCATTCTAAAGTTGGAGGTATTATAACTATTGAGGGTGAAGTTATCTGGGAACAAACACTTTCTGAAAAACTTTCAATAATGGGGGTTAACTTCAACAATCCTAGTGAAGAACTGTGTAGGATTTATGAAGCTAAAAGATTATCCTAAAATATTATTAACGCAAAGAGATATAAAGATATATAATGTGTGAAAAATGAATTAGATAACATCCAATTATTCACTATTTTCAAGTGTCCAATATCAAGGTCTGACACTTTCTGTTTTGCTAATTTTTTATTATCTTAATTTTCCTACTGAATTCTATTGATCTTGGAAAGTAGCACCTCTTGTAATCGCAAGTCTGGTATTGAAAAGTTCCGTTAAGCTCTGTTTGAGTGATCTGAGAATTATTTGAAACTTCAAACGGCACGTCAATGTAAAACTTCCCGTCATATACTGATAGCGGTTCTTCGGAGGTCTCTATCTTAAGTGGTTTCCCTATTGGATATGCTGGATTACCAAAACTCAGGCCCTTGCCTGATATACTTTCAATGCTTACGGGTATCAAAAACTCATGACTTGCCGGATTTGCCTGTACATGATAGCCGTTCTTAACTATTACCTCTATTTTTAGTTCACCTGTATTTCTAGGATCAACATATATTTCCTTTGGAAAATTAAGTAATACAAGATCTGTCGTTTGAGATATGCTGAATTCGGTACCCGCTAAAAATAACAGGGACAAGACAATGACGGCAATCTTTGGGTAAATCATTTCTTTGCCAAAAGTTGCTCAACCTGCTTGTTTATCTCGGTTAATTTGGCATCGAAGTTCTTGCTATCAAGAAGAGAATAGAAAACAATTTTTCCCTCTTTGTCTATAATAAGGTTAGATGCTATCGGTACCTCGTGCCTTGGAAGGTCTGGCATAAGACCTTCTGGTGCATATTTTGCAGTGGTCTTGCCGTCCGAATCAAGCAGAATGGGAAAGCTAAATTTATGCTTGTCCACAGCCCAGGCTTTTGCTATATCGGGTTTTTCCATGGTGTTTACTATAAGTACTTTTACTTTTTTGTCTTTATATTTGTTATGCAAAGCTTCTAAATGCGGAGCCTCTGCGTTACAGTACGGACACCAGCTTGTGGCAAAATGCATAATGACGATATTGCTTTTGAGTTCTGAAAGAGTTACAGTATTTCCGTCTAAGTCTTTAAGGCTAAAATCCGGTGCCTGTTCTCCAATCATAGGCTGGTCTTCCAGAGCACTGACAACTATCGGAACAATAATCAGCGCTAAAATAATAGCTAGAATGGTTTTCTTCACTTTATTTCTCTCCTCTTCTCAAGTAATAAAAAAAATATTTTAAACCTACTGAATTTTATTGCAAATATGTTTAGTCTCTTAATAAAAGGTATAATCAGGTTCCATTTGATATGTGCGATAGGCTTAAAGTTGCCGAATTGCTTAGTTATTACAACAGAGATTATTTGTTGCCGATGTTGATATTTGGTTGGAATATATTGTTAAGCAATATACTTTCTGCCGCGTCTGTTTTTATGCTTGTATTTTCTCTGATACTCACGTCTTTGCTTTGTGATTTCATATAAAACAATTCCTGACGTTGTTCCCAGATTAAGGCTTTCGATCATTCCTAGCATTGGTATGCTTATAAACAATTCGCTGTGTTTTACAGCTAGATCGCTGATTCCTCTCGACTCATTTCCAAACCAAACAGCCAGTTTAGCATGTTGTGTATAATCACCTTCATGTAAAATAACGTTTTTCTGTCCCTTAACATGTGGCGAGGTGACAATAGATATATACCGCTTTTTCTCTAAATACTCGATGCACGATTCAGTACTATCAAACCTCTTTACAAAACTCCATTTAACTGCTGAAGCTGATGTTGCAGAAAGTGATTTTCTTTCCCTCATATCCTGCCAATCATCTGGCAAGGTTTTTCTAGGGTCGACTATATAAGCCTTCTCAACACCGAGTGCGTTTACATTTCTAATCACAGTTCCGATATTTTTTATGTCATGCGGATCTTCTATAACGGCTATCAGGTTCTTGCATCGATATGCCTTAATTTTATCAGCACGTTGCCTTTTGTTACTTTTTGAT
>JBFFSH010000005.1:0-54039 GCA_041572575.1 Thermodesulfobacteriota bacterium | reverse complement strand
TCAACCATCTTAATCGTTTCTATAATATTATTGTTAAGATTTAATTCTTATAGATTACTAAAACACTTTTTTATCTATTTAAATTATAAAGAAGCTCTTTAATTCAAGTCAATAGTTAAACTTATATGCAGTACATCAGATATACACTACTCAAGCTGTTCACTCCTCCTGAATCTGTGTAGGTAGCAAGAGATTTTAGACCTTGGCCAAATTGCCCTTATCTTTAAATGAGTAAGTAACAGAAGATTCTTGTGCTCTTAGCTTATGTTCGGGTAATACCGTTACAATAGCCCCTAAAATTAGAACGAGGCTGCCTGCCCATATCCAGCTTACCATGGGGTTTATCAGAGCCCTAAAGCTTGCACGTCCTGCCTGATCGAAATTTGATAAAATGATATATAAATCATCTGTAAAAGTTGATCTTAAAGCAACCTCGGTTTCCTGGTTGATTTCTCTGTTTCCTTCATACTTGTATATATTTTTTTCAGGATGCAATGTGCCAGCATATTTATCGTTTTTATATATAGTAAGATTAGCAGTAGTACCGTATTTGGCATCAGATGTATACTGATTTATGCCATCGTATTTTATGGTATAGGCCCCAACATCGAATTTCTCACCGGGATTAAGAGAGGCTTCTTTGACATCTACAAATACTGAAGAGGAAGTAATTCCTATGACTATTAAAATAACTCCCAGATGTACTATGTATCCTCCGTACCTTCTCTTGTTTCGTGATACTAGCTTAACAAAAGCCAACAAATAGTTTTCTCCTCTAGAAGATCTGACCTTAGTACCTTTAATGAACTCAAAGAGTATTGTGCCAAAAACAAAGCTACATAGTGAATAAGAAGCAATGGCCTTAACATCCCTGATGCCAAGGATAACAAGCAAAACTATGGTCAAAATTCCCAAGATCGATGGATAAAGAAAATTGTTTATTAAGTTCTTCTTAGATGCTTTTCTCCATGATATAAGCGGTCCGATTCCCATAAGGAATATCAGAACTAGACCTATTGGCACATTAACCTTGTTGAAATAGGAAGAGCCCACAAGAATTTTTTCGCCTTTTATGGCTTCTGTTAAAATCGGAAAAAATGTACCTAGAAATACGGTAAAGGCGGCCCCCAAAAACAATAGGTTGTTAAATATAAAGGCGCTTTCTCTAGAAAGAATCGAGTCGAATTTGTTTTCGCTATTCAGACTTTTTAACCTGTAAAAGAATACTGACGACGAAAATAAAAGCGTGATGGATAAAAACACCAAAAACAGTGGGCCTATGTTGGACTGGGCAAAAGAATGAACTGAAGAGATAATACCGCTTCTGGTTATAAAAGTACCGAATATTGAGAGCATAAAAGTTATTATTATAAGTGAAATAGTCCACTTCTTTAACATCCCCTTTTTTTCTTGAATCATTACAGAATGCACGAAAGCAGTCGCTGTAAGCCACGGCATGAAAGCCGCATTTTCTACAGGATCCCATGCCCAGTATCCACCCCATCCCAGCTCCAGATAAGCCCATCTTGCACCGAGCAAAAGTCCGATGCTTAAAAACGCCCAGGATATCAACGCCCATTTTCTTGAAAGTTTGATCCAGTCATCATTTAATTTACCGCTGAGCAGCGCTCCCATTGCAAATGCAAACGGCACAGTTACTCCTACATAACCTAAATACAAGGTTACCGGATGTATTGCCATGTATGCATTTTGCAAAATTGGATTGAGCCCTCTACCCTCGGTTGGTACATATGGAAGCTTTTCGAAAGGGTTTTCAATAAATGCAATGAGGAAAAGAAAAAACGCCGATACGGCACAAAGTATGGCTATTACATATGGGATAAAATGATTGTCTCTATTCCTGTACTGTTTGACTACAAAAAAAGTATAGCCTGCAAGAACCAAAGACCAAAGCAGAAGTGATCCTGATTGACCCGCCCACAGAGCCGTAAATCTGTATATTGGCGAAAGGTCGGTACTTGTATTTAATGCGACAAACTTAAGACTAAAATCAAGATTAATAAGAGAAACCAACAGTGATATTGTTGCTATAATCAGTAGAGCAAATATAGCAATAGCGCCATTGCTGGCGCTATGAATTAGGGTTCTATTTCTTGTTTTGACACCGACAACCGACGCAATTATCGCATAAATTGAAATAACAAAGGATAGAAAAATGGAGATATTGCCAGTTTCTGCCATCTTATGTGCTATTACCCTTTTCTAATGACTCCGTAGACTCATACTTGGTTGGACATTTTGCAAGCAGTAAATCTGCTTTGAATGTGTTATCAGGTTTATATAAACCTTCTACTACTGCTTCTACGCCGCCCCTGAAAACATCGGGCACAATGCCTTTGTATTCGACCTTTATAACATGATTGCCGTCTGTTATCTTAAAGCCCAGATTTCCGTCTGTATCATTTGTTATAGAGCCCTCAACCACAGATCCAGATACTCTTACCTTTTCTTCATACACTGCCGGGGTTCTTTGCTTGAGCTCATCAAGTGTTAAATAGTAAACCATTGTTTCTTTAACACCCGCAAACACAAGATATGTTATAGAAACGGCTATAATACCGATAGTTACAATAAATTTTCCTTTACCTTTTAGCATATCAGAATCTCCATAATTTATAGCATATAATCATTCTAATTCTCACTTTTTTGTGAGCTTTCGATAATATCCATTTGCTTCTTTAAGCCCGAGGCCTTTCTATCCAGGAAAAAAACATAACCGAGCAATAAGGCCCAGACTATCATCTGAGACCAAAACAGGTAAACCATAGCTATATCTCCTTTGACTTAAATTGTATTAATTTATCTTGAATCTTTTCAAATTCCATTCTGTGTATCAGTAATATTATATATATAAAAGTAAATGCAAAAATCGCAAATAATAACGCAACCATCATCTTTGAATCTATGCCCCCTCCGCCAGAGCCAAAAACAACCGGAGATATGCCTCTCATAAGTCTAGCAGAAATATACACTAAAGGTAAATCTATATATGCGATTATTGCAAATACCGCTGCAAATTTGGCTTTTGAAGAATCATTTCCAGCAACAGATCTTAATATTAAATATGCAATGTATAGAATCCACAATATAAACGTAGTTGTGAGCTGTGGGTCCCAGGTCCACCAGGTGCCCCATACAGGTTTTGCCCATATGCTGCCGGTTATAATAGTAAGCGTAATGAAGAGCACTCCAATTTCTGCCGAACAGTAAGCCAGTATATCCCACCACCTGCTTTGTTTTCTGAGATACTGAATACTGGCTATAAATACGACTGTAAAAGCTACTGTAGCGACCCACACGGTTCCCATATGGAAATAAAAAATCCTCTGAATTGGTCCCATGATACTTTCATTGGGTGCATAGATAAAAGAAGTGTATAGAGTGGTAATCATGCTTAAGATACTAAATCCCATTAATATTTTCATAGTCTATTAATTTTATTGTTATTTATTAAATTTATTGTTTTTATTAAAAGTATCATAAATACAATAAAAATGTATCTACTACAAATATAAATTGTTAAGATAGAAATTTATTTCTTCTTTCAATATTCCTTAATATTTCAATAGTCAATAGACATTATATTAACTAATTTGATTGCAAAATATATGCCAGGGGCATAGGATATGTGTAATATTTGACTTGCTTAGAGTAGTGAGTAGTCACTCATTTAAGGAATTAGATTATATTGTAAACTATATAGAAAACAAGGAGATTATAAATCTAATATTGTAAGATATCAGCATATCTGACACCAGATCCACAGAGCAATATATGCTTTATTTGCATGCTGATAGCAAGTTGACATCCATTAAATAATTTGTCGGTAGTATGTAGATAAAAGTTATTTATTATTACAAATCTTACAAAATCTTCTTATTAATATTAAGAGTTTTGTTTTATCTCATATATTCTGAAACTTTATATTAATATAGTTGTTTATATAAATAACATCAGTTTAATGATCGACAATAAAATTATATCATTATCAATTATTAAAGGAGGTGTTTGATTGTGTTTAACAATTTCAAGTTACTAGGAGTGTTTGTTTTAATAGCCGTTTTCAGTGTCTCCCTCATTGCATCTGCCGAAGGTAAAGGTGATGCAGCAAAGGGCAAAGAGTCATATGTTGCCACCTGTGCGTCTTGCCATGGCGTTACCGGCAAAGGAGACGGAGTGGCCTCAGCAGCTCTCGATCCTAAACCAAGGAATTTGAGCAGCGCTGAGTATGTATCCACTCTTTCTGACGAACATCTGTTTAAGGTAATAAACGATGGCGGCGCAGCAGTCGGCAAGTCTGCACTCATGCCTGCTTGGGGTGGGATGCTTTCAGAACAGGACGTATGGAATGTAGTAGCTTTTATAAGGTCTGATCTTTGTAAATGTCAGGCAAAATAGCAATAATTTAAGCATAATAGGAGGGACAGGCTGATCTACGTCCCTCATTGTTCCAATATTGTACACCAAGCATCCTATACTAAATGAATTAAGGAAGCCGCATGATTATCGCGGCAAATGCGGAGAATGTTCTTTTAACGCAGTATGCTGAGAGTCAAGGGCAAAAGCATTTGCTGTGAGCGGAGACTACATCGGGCAGTATCCAATCTGTTATTTCGATGAGCAAATATTAAAACAGTCAAAACTACAGATTTAATAGTATAGTACGTGAAGGGATAGTAGCATATTAAGGGCTAAGCAGATTGGACAAATAATCAGAAAAGTTTATCTGGTATAACAATATGCCCTAATCAATCCAGTCGGCTATGAAAATGTTAGTCTCGCCTCTTGTCTTGGCGTTTCTGTTAGATGCCCAGACAAGCTTCTTGCCGTCTGGCGAAAACATAGGAAACCTGTCAAAAGCAGCTGAGCAAGTGATCCGCTCCAATCCAGCCCCATCTGTATTGATGATGTAAAGATCAAAATTGCGCCCTTTGGAATCATCCATATTTTATGAAAAAATTATTCTCTTTCCGTCAGGAGCAAAGAACGGGCAGAAATTAGTTGCATCGTTGTTTGTCACTTTAAATTTATTCCCACAATCCGCATACATTATATAGACATCAAGCTTGCTGAATTTAATAAGCCCTTTTGCAAGCAGACTTTTGTAATCGTCTTCCTCTTCTTTGCTAGACGGATAATGTGACCTGTACACGATTTTCTTCCCGTCGGCAGAAAAGAATGCCCCGCCGTCATATCCCAGCTCGTCAGTCAATTGTTTAACATTGCTTCCGTCGGTGTCCATTGAATATATATCGAGGTCACCCTTTCTAATCGACGTAAAAAAGATTCTATCCCCTTTAGGAGAAACTGTAGCTTCGGCATCATAACCCCACGAAGTTGTAAGTTGTCTTAAATTGCTACCATCATTTGTTGATGTAAATATGTCGAAAGATGAATGGATAAGCCAAACATATCCCTGAGACCTGTCTGGAGGTGCTGGAGGCTGAGAGTCAAAATGATGGGTGGATGAATACAGTATTCTATTGCCGTCAGACATGAAATAAGAACACGTGCACTGTCCTTTTGCTGTGCTTACGATTCTTACGTCACTACCGTCCGTATTCATAGTGTAAATCTGGTCTGCGGCATTGCCGTCACGGGTTGACTGGAATATTAACTTCTTGCCGTCTGCAGAAAAATAGGCTTCGGCGTTTTCCCCACCAAAAGTGAGCTGTGTTATGTTTTTTAGGTGTATTTCCGATTCATTGAGCTTCTCGGCCTGGTCTGTTTCATCCGAATGTGTAGTAGTTGCCGCTGTGACAACCAATAAAAAAACAAGACAACTTTTAATAAATTTAATTGATCTGCAATTGAATTGTGAATTGATCATTGGTTCTTACTCCTGTTCGGGTTGTGATATAAGTATCAGTTCATTTTGCTCCGTCTTGGCTCTGCAACTATATTTAGACTTATTTTCTTACCCCCTCTTAAAACAACGATCTCCGTAGGTACGTTTGCCTTCATTTCACTCAGTGCATATACATAGTCGTATATATTTTTTATACTTTTACTGCCAAGCTTGATGATGATATCTCCACCCTTTATACCTGCTTTTTCTGCAGGACCGTTTTCTTTCACCCCCATAAGCTTCATCCCCTCTGATTCATCGGAGTAGTCTGGAATCGTACCGAGATAAACATTGAACCTTGTAGGTCTGTCTGCGCTATCACCCTTGACGCTCGAGTATGATATCTGCAGGTTATTGTTGTTAATGTTCCAAACCAGGTTAGTAATTACGTTTAAAATTTTTACCTGTCCGTCCGCATTGATTTTCTGCCAGTCGTCTTCGGGTGTGTGATATTCACTGTGCACACCGGTAAAGAATTGCAGCACGGGGGTTTTCCGGGCATAAAAGACGGACTGGTCGCTTGGGGCAAATCCCGTGTCGTTGTTTTTGAGTTTAAGACCGACATCCGCGTTTGCACTCTTAAGCAGATCGTGCCACTGAGGAGACGATCCCGTGCCAAGTATGACGAGATTATCATGACGCAATCTGCCGATCATATCCATGTTGATCATGGCTGTAGTCTGCTCCAAAGGCACCTTTGGGTTTTTAATGTAGTAGGATGAACCCAAGAGACCGAGCTCTTCTCCAGAAAACGCGATAAATACCAGATTAAAGTTAAGTGAATCTTTATTCGATGCGAAATATTCGGCAATTTCTATTAATCCCGCAGTGCCGGAGGCATTATCGTCCGCACCGTTGTGTATCTGCGTCTGTCCTTTTTTGGTCTTAGCAAGAGAACTTACTCCTCCATGCCCAAGGTGATCGTAGTGGGCGCCTATTATGATTGTTTTTGTCTCCGGTTTTTTATCTGCTGCTTCAATAAGGCCAATGACATTGTATGTATTGCTTCGGAGCCTTTGCAGTTCGGTTTGCTGATGTACTCTGACTTCGTACATTGCAAAAGAGTTTGGACTGTGCGCCGTTATCTTGTTCTCAGTATCTTTTAGGTCAAGCCCGAGAATACTAAACAATTTTTCCACCGACTGTCTTCTAACAACAGTTGCATGAATATCTGAGGTAGCGAATGTAAAATCAAACCTGAGACCTCCGAGGTCTTTTTCTTCCTCTTTTCTGTAGGGTGTAGTGAAAATTATACCTTTGGCGCCTTTTTGCTTTGCTGTAATTGCCTTATTGTATAGTGAAGTATATGGACTGTATCCCTTGTCTTTTCCAAACTCTTCTGGAGCATAACGCAGAGCAATAACGATCTTATCTTTTACATCTAATCCCTCATAGTCATCATAATTTAAATCCTTCGCAGTTATACCGTAACCTGCAAAGACCAGATCTGCTGCTATTTTGCCGTCATTGGAAAAACTAAGAGGTAAAAAATCCGATGATACTTCAAGTTTTAATTCCTGCACGTCTGTTTTAAACACCAGTGAATTAGTTTTTCCTAGTTCAACCCCGGCAGGAAAAGTAAAATGCTGAAAATACGTATCGCTGTCTCCAAGGGGCTTTAGTCCGGCTTTTTTGAAATGAGAAGCTATATAATCTGCAGCTTTTTCGCAGCCCTCTTGCCCCGATTTTCTGCCTGCAAGCTCGTCTGAGGCAAGGAACCGGATGTGAGAAATTATCTCCTTGGCCGATATATCTGAACTTTGAGCTGATACACCGGTAGTTGTGAACAGTAAAATATATAGAACTAGCAAAGAATTAATCATTAAGGAACCCATATGTTTAGACATAGCTGATATTTGATGTAAAAAACAGACTTTAGAATCAAGTCTGTATATTATGTATTTAATACTTAATAAATCTTTATTATATTGACTAAAAATTATCGATAGGAAATTACTTTATAATGATCTTTTGGCAAATTTAGATCCCAAGATATTTGCGGGAAAACTTACAATAACCGTGATTTGAAATATAAGAATTTATGTTTGACAGTCTATTTGGTTTGTATAATTAAACAGTTATAGATATTGTAATTAATTCTTTTAATAGTTAAATGTTTGATAACTGGTAAAAATTTTAAAAGTTTTTCGAATTCCAAAAAAGTTTCAGATTTAGTATTATAAATTAATTGTCAAATGAAAGATCCTAGTCAGCCCATAATTAGTGCAAGCAATTTGGAAAAATCCTATGGAGTATTAAATGCACTGAGGGGTTTGAGTTTTGAAGTAAACAGCGGTGAATTTATAGTAATTTTCGGACCTAATGGAGCCGGGAAATCCACTCTTTTGAAAATACTTTCTACAATACTCAAGCCAACATCGGGAACAGTATTAATAGGTGATAATGATGTTATAAAGGGTCCTGACAAGGTAAGAAATCTAATCGGTCTTGTTTCTCATGAATCTTATTTATACGATAATCTTAGCGCGCTTGAGAATTTAAAGTTTTTTGGAGATTTATATGGTCTTGAAAGCTCTGAGGAAAGGGCAAAAGAGCTTTTACAGACGATGCAGCTCGACAACAGAGGGCAGGACCTTATTGGGAACTATTCCAGAGGCATGAAGCAAAGGGTTTCATTGGCACGCGCTCTAATTCATGACCCCGATATATTGCTTCTTGACGAACCATTTAACGGCTTGGATATTCTGGGGATCTCAATTGTCAATCAAATATTAAAAACTCTTAAAGCCGAAGGAAAAACCATATTGATGTCTACACATAACTTTGATGAGTGTATAGGTATAGCAGATATTATACTGGTTATAGTTCGAGGGGAAATTAAATATCAGAACACCCAAGCTTTAAATAAGGAACAATTTTTAGAGATTTACAGTGGATTGGTGGACACGAACTAATAATGAGAATTATATTTTCTATTCTGTGGAAAGACATGTTATCCGAGATTCGTTCTAAGGATTTGTTTATTTCCATGTTTACTTTTTCGCTCATAATAATTTTTATTTTCAGCATTGTGCTCAATTTATCTGCTGATATTAAGAATGTCGTAAGTCCTGCGGTATTATGGATCACTTTTCTATTTTCTGGGTCAATTGGTCTTGGCAGATCATTTGCCATGGAAAAAGAATCAGAAGCTATCAAAGGCCTTTTATTGGCTCCGGTTGACAGGAGTCTTATCTATGTCGGAAAATTTCTTAGTAATTTCACATTTTTGCTGATTATCGAACTTTTTACCATACCTATATTCATAGTTGTGTTTAACTATGGCCTTAACATAAATTTCATGGGAATCATTTTGGTTATCTTTCTGGGCACGGTAGGTTTTGGATCTGTAGGCACAGTTTTTGCGGCCATGTCCATTAATACGAGGCTGAGAGAAGTGCTGCTCCCAATACTATATTTTCCAATAATTATTCCGGTTTTACTGGCGTCGGTAAATATTACGGGCTCTCTTCTGGACGGGAAAATGCTTACAGATAATGCGTCTTCATTGCAGTTGTTAATAGTCTTCGATATCATTTTTCTCTCAGCAGGAATACTACTCTATCAGTATGTAATTGAAGAAAGTTAATGATAATATTTCAGAATTTTGCATTATATAACAAATTATAATTCAACTACTTAGACGAATTGTAATTTGTTTCAATCAGTGTTAAGAGCAATTACGGCTAAGTCATAAATATTAAATCAATCGATTTTGTAATGATGAGTAAATATTTATTGCAGTAGCAATTTCAGAATATAAAGGTAAAATCCCACAACTAAATTCATCTGTTCCAAACAATAAACTATGGAATATATATTTGTATTAATAATTGTTTTGTGCGTAACCGCATATATTTGCTATCCGTTTATTATCGGCAATACCAACACTGTTTTTTTTAATGAAAATATAAAAGGCTATACAGAAGCCAAGAAAAGCAAACTAGAAATACTGGAAGACGATAAGCTGGAGCTTTACAGCGCTATTAAAGAAATAGACTTTGACTACGGGATGGGAAAACTTTCGGAGCAAGACTATAAGGAGCTTAGGAATGAATATCTTCATAAGGCTTCTTTAATATTGAAGGAGATAGAAAAGCACTCAGTTCAGGGCACAGAGGAGGCAAAAGACAGGCTTGAAGAAGAGATCATGAGGGCTAAGCACGAAATCAGAACTGCAGAAGATGAAATAGAGATTGAGATTAAAAAGAAGAGGGAGAAAAAAGATTTAACTTGATAAATACCTTACAACAACATCTATGGACTTTTTTAACGGGTATTGAGAAAACATCAAAGAGGACAGGAGTTGTAATGGTTCTAATTGGCTGGCTTGTTAATAACATAAAGAAATTAACCTCACCTTCGAACATTTTTTATAGAAATCCGACACACTGCCGGATATCTGGATTCATAGTACCTGTTCTTTTAATTACATTTATATTTTCGGCAACGGCAAGTTCACAGCAACTGACCGGAAAGGAGTTATTTGTGGGCAACAGATGCGTCAACTGTCACACATTAGGGCGCGGCAGGTACGTGGGACCCGATCTTTATAAGATAGATCAGCGTTACACAAAACAAGAAATAATCAACTGGATGGTTAACTCACAGCAGATTTACCAACAAAAGGGAAAAGCACCATTAAATGAAGGTTACCCTCCTATGCCTCCAATGAATGTCCCGGCCGATCAGGCAGAAAAAATATATGATTATTTAGTTAAATTTCAAATTTTCAATGACAGGCAAGAAGAAGGTTCAATTAAAGGAGTAATTGTCAACAAGACTTTGAATCAAAACATTGCTGGACAGGATATTAAACTAACCTCATATGTTGGTGATAAATCGAGGGAGCAATATTCTGTCAAATCTGATTCCAAGGGTCAGTACCTATTCGAAAACCTCGGATGGGATAGATCGTATGTAGTTTCACTAATGTTTAATGGGGTTGAATATGCGACAGGCAAGCTTGTATTCACTCCCGAAGAAAGTGTTAAAACATTAGATCTGCCGGTTTTTGATGTATCTACAGACGGCAGTCTAATATCGCTGGATTCCTCCCATGTTATCATAGAAATACAAGGGGAAACTGCATCTTTTGCAGAGATGTTTGTTTTCAACAATGGTTCAAATTCTGTGTTCGTTGGCAAAGACATAGACTCAGAGCAAAAAGAAACCCTAAGTTTTGATATTCCCGCTGGTGCAAACACTTTGCAGTTTCATCACGGCATGTCCGAAGAAACATCTATTTTAAAAGATGGAAAGTTAATAAGCACCCAAGCTGTTCAACCCGGGCTTACAAGAATTATATTTTCATACCAAATACCGATTGACAGACATACAGAAATTAACAGAAAATCAAACTATCTTATCAATTCTCAGCTCATAATGGTTTCGGACAATGGATACGAGATGGATATACAGGGGCTGCAGCGCGGTGAGCAGGTCGATATGCATAACAAGAAGTTTATAAAGTGGAGTGGGAATAATCTGCAAAAAGGCCATGACATCAAGATTAGTATTAGCAAGCCAATAGTAGTGACTGACTATGCAAAATGGATTGTGCTGATTATCGTAGTTTTACTAATTGCAGGCAGTATCGGATATTCATTTCTCAGAAAAAATAAAACGCAAACTCAGACCAGTAGTGATGATGAAAGCCTGGAGAGTTTAAAAGATTCGCTTATAAGAGATATAGCTAGGCTTGATGACATGTTTGAGGCAAACGATATAGGGCAGCAGGAATATCAAAAACTGCGGGACGAGAAAAAGAAAAAGCTTCTAGAAATAGTAGAAACGTCGAAATAATATGCAGCGTTTAATCTGAATATTTATGGATAACATAGCGGTCACTTTGTGTTGTTTATTGAATAATTCAATTAATAGATGAATAATTAGACTACTTAATTATAATCATACTACAACTTTAAATTTGTAGTCTCAAATACAATCAGCATGCTTTGCACATGTCTCATATATTATCCGTGTTTTGTAATGCAAACTATAATCTATCACGTGTAACCTACTGTCATTGCAGTGTTTATTTATATATATTACCAGAACTTCCAACGAACTTATGCTCATTAAAGGCAGAAATTTATAAAATTATCACAGAAAATGTGATATTATATCTATATAAAAATTCCTAAAAAAGTTATAATAGGTTATGGGGATCATATTTAAGTATTTTATATTATTAATACTTTTCTTACAGTACAGCCATCCTGTTTTATCCCAAACGGCCAGGGATTATTATTTAAAGGGTGTAAATCTACTAAATTCGGGTGAATATGAGTCGTCTATCAATGAGTTTAACAGTGCTCTACAGTTAGACCCCCTACATGCCGATTCATTTTATCACAGGGGTATAGCAAAAGCACATTTACATGACTTCGAGGCTGCATCGGTTGATATGAACAAAGCCATCGAGCTTAATCAAGAGATGAAGGAACCGTACTCTGAGAGATTACCTGATTATACGAATAAAGAAGAGCTCAGACAAGCAATAAGAGATTCAACCAAATCCATAGAAAATAATCCTGCAAACGGCAAGGCGTACCTTATCAGAGGAGTTGCCAAGATCAAGTTGGGAAATGAATCCAGCGGGTGTATGGATATTTATAATGCCAACAAGTTTGGATATACAGTAGCATACAGTTTCATAAAAGATTTTTGTGACAGCTTCGGATTACAAAATTAAACAGACTTGAGTAAAAGGGCAGAGCAAAAACGGTCGCTTTTACTAGCTCAGTAATTATTGGTTTTTTATAATTCTATATGTCCCTTTTCCTTAAATCCATTTTCGGAATTTGTATTAGCGTAGGTGTCGCGATTCTTTCGGTTGTTTTCGGTTTCCGAGAATAATTTATTTCTTCTCTGAAGTTTTTTCACCATTCCTCCCATTTTCAGAAAAAAATCCTCTAACCACCTTCTAACCAAGAGATGAAAATTGTTGCACTGGTTGCACAGGATGCAACTTATTGCACAGAAAATTAGTGTTGTGATTCCAGTGAGTTGCGAGATTATCTAATGATTTCAGATACTTACATGATTTACTCTTTTAGTATTCCTAATCCTGAGGCCACTGGTTTGAATCCAGTCGGGGATGTATTAATTACAAAGGCATATAGATAACAAAGTTATTCGAATCCCCCCATATAACTATTACAAAAATTTAATGTTACAGTAATTTTTAAGTAATCCGGGTGGTTTATCCTATATTTAAAATTTATTAAAGGAGAAAGCCGGATGAAAAATATTATCATACTTTCATTACTGGTTTTAGTAACAGCTGTACTCAGTACAGGATGCAGAAACAATAAAAATGCACAGGCAGATGACGCCATGGGAAACCAGGTGCCTATATCGGTAGCATCTATCATTATAGAAACAAATGCAACTGACGGCGACTCTGGGATTCAGATATTTGTCGACGGTGAAGGCTGGGACTTGCTCGACATTATGGCCCCGGATGGAACAACCCTTGTAGACATTAAGGGAGAGAGCAGTGTGGGACTACAGGGAATAAATGAACTATTTTTTGAAAGCGCAGAGCCTTCATTTGACGAGCTTCCCTTAGATCAGTTTTTAGCACGCTTCCCTGAGGGTGAATATAAAATCATGGGAATTACCACCGAAGGAGATGAGCTTGCTGGAACCGCCACACTGACTCACACCCTGCCCTGCGGACCTGAAATAAAAACGCCTGAAGAAGATGAAGAAGTAGACCCGGATGATACGGTTATTGGATGGGAAGAGGTAACACAAGAGTTTGATCCAGATGGAGAATGCAAAGACTCCGCCGAGCTTGAGATCGTAAGATATGAGGTAATAGTGATAAGAGAAGATGAAGAACCTGAGCTTGAGTTTGTAGTCACACTACCGCCGGATGTAACTGAGATTACTGTGCCATCAGAATTTTTGCTTCCGGATACCGAATATAAATTTGAGATAGTGGCCATGGAAGCAAGCGGCAATCAGACACTTGTAGAAAGCAGTTTTTCTACACCCTAAAATCTAGATTTTTATAAGACCTTTCTATATATGCCTAGGACAGACAGTGTAATATCCCAATTACAGTGTCTGTCCGTCTATATCAAGTTAATTAATGCCCCCAATCTTTTCTTGCTTTCACTAAGCTATTTCTATTCTAATAAATTCTTGTCCTTCGGGAATTCTAAAATAATTGCCGTCTTTACACGTAAGTTCGAAGTAACCGTCATATACTCCCTCACGGTCAGTTTCACCCTCTTTCCAGTCATGTCTTCCTATACCGGCAATTCCATGCTCTAGGTTTACATCCGACCTTAAAACCTCCTGGCCATCTTTGAGTAATATAAAAACTGATTGTGCGCTGCTTATATCGATTGGTAGCAAATTGTGCATGTTTACCAGCCTAAACTCTATAGGGTGGTGTGTATCACCTTTTTTGATATTAAACTCTTTTTCAACTTCAGTCCTAAGTTTCATCTAATTAATATTGTATCAAATTATTAACTGAATTTAACTTAATTTTACTTATTTTTTTCATCAATTTCAGCAAAACATTCCTTGGCAAGCCTAAGTCCCGTAAGCGCTGCCGGAAATCCGGCATAAACAAGGGTCTGCATGATTACTTCGGTAATCTCTTCTCTTGTACAGCCGCAGTTAAGTGCTCCTTTGATATGAACCTTAAGCTGTGTGGGATATGAGCCAAGTGCTGTAAGCGCAGCAACTGCTGTTATTTCCCTTGCCCTCATATCAAGCCCGGGTCTTGATGAAATCTCTCCAAACACAAACTCCATAAGATAGTTCACCATGTCTGGCGCTATATCGCTCAGGCTTGCAACCGTTCTGTCTCCCGCACCTGGTGAAATTTCATTTAGCTTGTCCCATCCTTTCTGATATTTTTCTGAACTCATTTTCTACTCCTTTGTAAAAATATTATGATATATGTTATATAATAATTAAAAAAGATAAACTAAATGAAGTAGGGGGAATAAAAGATGATCGTTTTAATAGCAGAATTTAAAACAAAACCTGATTGCAGAGATAAAATGATAGAAATCTCAGAGCCCATGGTAAAGCTCTCTAATCAGGAAAAAGGCTGTATAAGCTACGAATTTATGCAAAACCCTTACGAGCCTGATAGCTTTAAATTTGTTGAAAGGTGGCGAAGCCAGCCCGACCTTGACGAGCATTTTGAAAAATCTTATTTCAAGAACTTTACAAAAAAGTTCCCGGAACTGCTTCAAGAACCTGAGAATCTAAACATATATCATGTAAGCGAAGATAATATGGTGGCATAAGATTGTTATTATTTTTACATATATAAAAATCAGATTTAACAAATAAATACCTTATAAACATAATCACAATCAATTATACTTATTATGTATGCCACAAAACTCACGGCAGGTTTTCAGGACTCACTCAAATTATTTAAACGCTATAAGATATATCGCATCTGGCGGCATAGAAGATAATAATCAAAAATCTTTAGAACTGCTGGCTGAAAAGGTATTTGAATCAGGCTGTCTAAAACTAGAAAAAAAGACAGAGTTTAATACTAATGATATTCACCACTCTCTTAACAATGCCTGGGGAGTGGAGGCCCTATACAAAATGGGTAATCTTTTTATAAAAGAAGATGACCTCATCAGGCTCTCTAACAATTGGTGTATAGTACAAACATATTACGCGCTGTATTATTCCACTCAGGCACTAGCAATCACCGAGGGTTATCCAAAACCCCGAACCCATGCCCAGGTTCAGAAAATATTTTATGTCATGTGGTCAGAAATATCCTGGCTAATTACCCCCTGGTGTATCAGTTTCGATGAAAATGGGTTTCACAACCTAGCTCCCGGAATATATCCGGATGACCATATTCATTCATGGAAAAAGGTTGAGGATGAATCTGCACTAAGCCTTTTTTGTAAAGCGCTTAGAACAACCAGAGAAGAATATATTTCAGAAGCTCTTGCAAAAAGGAGAGACAGACTCGCAAAGAAAAAAGATACTTCCACCGTAAAACTTACCGATGAACAGAAAATGCAGACTATTACGAGAGTTCGCCCTACTACTCTTATGAGTTATTTATTCAGGCTGAAGAGAAAAACCAATTACGAGCAATCAAGCATCCTAGCCATTGGCCCGCAAAATGAATTCCAGTCACAAGAATTACGAAATAACCTTTCATTTATAATCGAATCAACACTACTGATAACAGAGTTTATCATCTCAAGACTTATAGGAGAAGATATATATTACAATTGGTGCAGAGAGTGGGAAAAATACAAAGCCCCGGCTTTCGATCATATAGGCCCCGAGGAGAGGTTTGAAATTGTTTTCTAAGTATATATATACGATTATATATTAATAATACTCATACACGCCTTATAAACTGTTCCGGTTCTGTCTTTCAATTTACCCTTAAGCTCATTTGTAGCTTTCATTCTGGCAGGTTCTAGAATAAGACCAAAAATCATACCGCTTAGGAGGTCTAAATCTTTAATCTTCTTTCCTTTCGTCATGCCTTGTAAACATTCCTGCATAATATAATACGGGTTTAGTTTTTTATTAAGCTTCAACTGCCGGGGGAAGTTATATTGAGATAGCAGAATAAAGCTGAATTTAGTCGGGTTTTTATCATAAAAATCATAAAACAGTTCAACAGCATTGTATATTTTCTTCTCATTCGGAAGCGCTTTATCACCCAACATCTCTTTTATACGCTCCCCAAAACCTTCTACTTCTCTTTTATACAGAGTCCACGCCATCTCTTCTTTGCTCTTATAATGGCGGTAAAGCGCACCATCCGAGCAGCCAGCCTCAGAGGCGATGTCTTTTATTGTTACTTCCTTTATCCCCTTCTTTGCAAAAAGCTTTATAGCAGTGTTTTCTATCGGCTCTAATTTAGTAGTTTGTTTTGGAATCTTATTTACTCCCAAGTTTTAGAGTAAATATAATAGAAAAATAAGTGAATACATAATTATTTATAAATTACTCAAATGATTCATCTCAATTATTCCAAATAAACAAAACAACCATATACTAACCATCTTAATTCAAATCAAGCACAGCCAACTATACAGCAACTATAAAACCTGGCCTATAAAATCTCTTGACACAGCAATTATTTTATTATAATATGTGAATAAATGTTCATTCACATACAAACGATAGTAATGAAAGGACATTTTTGAGGAATGCGTTATGTTGAATATTAAGACAAAGAAAACAAAGAAATTAATCCTCTGCTTTATCTTACTTCTAGGACTCTTTATATTCAGAGTTGTCGCACAACTACTGCAATATTTCTTAGATCTTACATTTCTGCCTCCGTTTGAATCCTGGGACAGCGGTATACTATCTTACAAATTTCTATTTACAGCTCAGATATTAACAATCTTTGTTCTATCTAAAACTATTTACAAAATTGCTTTAGACAAAATTGTTCTAAGTATAAAAACTGGATATATATTCATTACTCTCGGCACTCTTTATTTTGCTATTATGTTCTTTAGACTTATTGCGGGATTAACTCTACTACAAGATGTAAAATGGTTTGCATATCCTATCCCATCATTTTTTCACCTGGTGCTCGCATGCTTCTTAGTATTGTTTGGATATTTTCATTTATTAAACAAAGGAGGTGGATTAAATAATGCCTAGATTAAAGAATTTAACCTCTTGCATAGCTTATCCAGCTGTAATAGTGATATCATTTGTAATACATATAGTTTTTATAGGGCTTGGGTTAAGTATTTTCATCTCAACATACACGCCGGTCATAATTGCCGCACTTATTATGTGTGGCCTTGAATTTTTTATCCCGCATAGGGATAGCTGGAATGCAAGTTCAAAAGACATAAAGAATGACCTTCTATACATGGGACTTGTGCAGGTATTACTTCCAAAGTTTCTTTCTTTCTTCTTTGCTATAACACTTATTGCATATTTACAGTCGACCAACTTGCAGATACTGGAGCTTTGGCCAGACCACCTGCCTATTTTCGTCCAGGCTGCAATTATGCTACTCGGAGCTGACTTTCTTAGGTACTGGCTTCATATTGCAAGCCACAGATGGGACCTTCTATGGAAACTCCATTCTGTTCACCACTCACCATCCAAACTGTACTGGATAAACGTTGCCCGTTTCCATCCAATTGAAAAAATGCTTCAGTTTCTTCTCGATGCCCTGCCCTTTATTATCTTAGGTGTGGGTGAGCAAGTTGTTTCACTCTACTTCATTTTTTACGCAGTAAACGGCTTCTTTCAGCATTCCAATATTGAACTGCGGCTGGGATTTCTAAATTACATCGTAAGCGGCCCGGAGCTTCACCGCTGGCACCACTCTGTAGTAATAAGAGAATCAAACCAAAACTACGGCAACAACCTGATAATATGGGACCTGCTCTTCGGTACATGGTTTTTGCCAAAAGACAAAGAAGTATCTGAATTGGGACTGCAAGATAAAAACTTCCCAACCGATTTTATAAACCAGATAAAAGCGCCATTTACTAAAAAATGAGGCGAAAATGATTAACACATTAATCAAACTATATTTCTTCATCATTAGGCTCTTTGTATGGAGACCTTTTATAAAGAAAACCTCCGACCCGCAGACTGAGCAAAATGCGGCTCTAAGATCTCTTTTAGAGAAAAATAGTAATACGGTCTTTGGCAAGAAATACGGATTTTCTGCTATAAACAATTATGAAGATTTTAAAAGATCAGTGCCGGTTCATACCTACGAAATGCTAAGAGAATATATTGAAAAACAAATCCAAGCCAGGGAGCCATACTTAACTGAGTCCTCCCCCATTATGTATGCACAGACAAGTGGTACGACAGACAAGCCA
This sequence comes from Thermodesulfobacteriota bacterium, assembly GCA_041572575.1. Lineage (GTDB taxonomy): Bacteria > Desulfobacterota_D > UBA1144 > Nemesobacterales > N074bin48 > N074bin48. Next base: position 35,328 of record JBFFSH010000005.1, on the reverse strand, counting down.
AAACTCATACCCATATTGGAAAAAACTGTAAAAAACTACAAAATGACACAGTGTATTTCAAATTATTCTCAATACAGGGAAGAACCTTCGATGTTTTCCGGGAAAATTCTTGCAATAGTAAGCCCGGCGACTGAGGGTAAATTAGAAAATGATATCCCCTACGGATCGCTGTCCGGTCTTCTTTATAAAAACATTCCAAGAATTATAAGATCAAAATATGTACTTCCTTATGAAATCTTTGATTTAGAGAACTATGATGAGAAATATTTTTTAATATCTGTTCTAAGCGTTGCTCAAAAAAACATTAGCACTCTTGCAGCCGCCAATCCTTCGACAATACTCAAGATTTTAGAGATCATTAACAAAAGGTTTAATGAAATAACAGATATCATTGAAAGTGGAAAAATTAATTCAAATATAAATATATCAAAACAGGCAAATCATATACTCAGCAATCACCTAAATCAAAACAAAACAAGAGCAGATGAACTGAGAAATATCATAAGAAGCAACAATTCAATATACCTCAAAGATATATGGCCGGATTTAAAAGCAGTATTAACCTGGACTCAGGGGAATTGCTCACTGCTAATTCCTAAGCTAAGGAAAATACTGCCAAATAATACAAAGATATTTGAGTTAGGATATCTTTGTAGTGAATTTAGGGGATCTGTAGTTATTGATGCAAACAGCGACTCCGGCATACCAATAATCGATGAGAATTTTTATGAGTTCATTGAAAGAGACGACTGGGATCTTGGAAAGAATGAATATAGAACCATTTCTGAAATCGAAATCGGCAAACAGTACTACATTATTGTCACCACAGCCCATGGGCTTTATAGATATTTCATAAACGACATAGTAGAAGTTACCGGGAAATTCAACAACACGCCCACGATCAAGTTTGCCCAAAAAGGAAGAGGAGTTACAAACATCACAGGGGAGAAACTCTATGAAGAACAGGTAATAAAGGCTCTTTGTAATGTAAAAGATAAAGCCTGTATTGAGTTTAACTTCTTTACATTGCTGGCAAACCCTATAGACCTATCTTATGAGCTGTTTGTAGAATCTGAAAAAATTCCCGTGGCAGATTTATCCCCAATTATCGATGAAGCACTAAAAATGATAAATTTGGAGTATAAAGCCAAGAGAGATAGCGGTAGATTAAAGGCTATTAAATTAAATTATATTAAAAACGGAACCAGTGAGAACTATAAAAACTACTGCATACAAAACGGCCAAAGAGACTCACAATTTAAATTTACTCATCTTATGTATAAAAAGGAGTGCAGTTTTAATTTTAGCAATCATATAATAAAATGAAGCTTACACACCTTCTTGCAAAAAAGCTCGAAATTCCATTTAAGTTTAATTTCAAACACGCCCTGGCCGATAGGACAAAAACAGAGACTATATTGGTAACGGCAACATCATCTAATAAAAATGTTGGATATGGAGAAGGATGTCCTCGAACCTATGTGACAAACGAATCCACAGATACTTCATTAAACTTTATCGGTGAACATAGAAAGCAGATTTCAGAAATCAGCACTCTACAGGATTTACAATCCTTTATGGACAGATACAAAAAAGCAATTAACTCAAATCCCGCGGCATGGTGTGCTGTGGAAATTGCACTTCTGGATCTACTTGGAAAAGAAGAAGAACAGTCTGTAGAAGATTTGCTAGGTCTTTCAGAACTTAGAAACGAATTTAGATATACGGCAGTAATCGGCGATTGGGATATAAATACAACTAAAACTTTCTTTGAAAAATTCTTATCTATGGGTTTTAAAGATTTTAAGTTAAAGCTATCAGGAGACCTGAATCAGGATTCATTAAAAATTAATGTGATAAGGCAGTCTAAGAGAACAGATATTACATTAAGAGTGGATGCCAATAAACTTTGGGAAAGTTCTGAAAAAGCATTATCTTATCTTAGTAGCCTGGATTGTCAGTTTTTTGGAGTGGAAGAACCTTTAGAGAAATTTTCTTATACCGATTTGATGGAATTATCTAAGAAACTGGGAGCAAAGATCATTCTGGATGAGTCTTTTAAAAAAATTGGGGATTTCGACAAATTAGAGAACAGAACAGATGTATTCATTATAAATATACGTATATCAAAAATGGGTGGAATTCTACGCTCGCTTGGTATTGCTAAAATAGCTGCCGCGAAAGGTTTTGGAATTATTTTGGGCGCTCAGGTAGGAGAAACAAGTATTCTGACACGAGCTGCATTACCTGTTGCAAGCACATATTCCAATAATGTAATAGCTCAGGAAGGAGCATTTGGTGAATTCTTATTAGAAAGGGATTTATGCACTCCTTCGATTAAATTTGGAGCAGGCGGCATTCTTCAAATCTCAGATTATTTAGAACCCAATTCGTACGGTCTGGGTTTAAACATACAAGGCTAAATAAATATAATTTGTATCAGATTTTCTGACATCTTTCACTTTTTCCATAATAGCAAACAACGAAATGTTCGAAATATAATAGTAATATTTTCAACCCAAACCAGGATTGCAGTCTCTTAATTCCAATTATTTTTCAATGATATCAGCATATTAGAACCTTTCTATGAATATATAAAATAAATTACCTAAACAGATATTAATCATTACGTTCTAATTGGTACGACCATTGCACTTATAGTGCTGTAAAAAGATTGCAAAATATAAAATGCTGGAGGTTTATAATGCAAGGACAGCTTAACTGGTTTACAGGAGGAATATTACTTGCTATTGTTTTTACTCTTGCAGATTGGGTAGTTAAGCCAATCGGTGTTTCTACTCAGTTTGTAATAGCTGATGGGATCATATTAAGCCTTTTTTCAGACGATCTTATTATAAAAGATCCCGAGGCCAAAACAGGTTACTCCAGCAAAAATGCGTATTTAAACAAGAGTGGAGGGAAGTACGCAAAGAACGTTGCAAACCCTCTTAATTACAGTCTCATATTCGTGTTTGCAATAATACTGGGCGCTTTTCTATCCAAGATGCTAAAAGGTCCAAGACCGAGCAATGAAGACAAAACCGCTCCAAAGGTCTTTAGAACCATATTCCCGGACAATCCCACTGCACGTTATGTTATTGCCTTTGCAGGAGGATTTCTTGTTTTATTCGGTGCAAGGCTTGCAGGCGGTTGTACAAGCGGCCACATGATGAGCGGCATGATGCAGACAGCACTTAGCGGTTACCTTTTTACAGTTGCTGCATTTGCAGCTGCTATTCCAGCAGCAATCTTAATATATGGAAGAAAATCATAAGGGGTATTAACAATGGAAATCATTCTTGCAATAGCTTTTGGAACACTTTTTGGATTTGCACTTCACAGAGTGGGTGCTTCAAATCCTGAGAATATTATAAACATGCTGAGACTTACGGACCTACACCTTATGAAAGCCATCATGTTTGCAGTGGGCATAAGCAGTGCCGTGCTTTTTATTGGAACTGCTGTTGGTATTATTGATGTCGGACATTTTTCTATAAAGGAAAGCTATATAGGTGTAATTGTTGGCGGCGCTATTTTAGGACTTGGTTTTGCCACGGCAGGTTACTGCCCGGGCACCGGTGTTGCCGCTCTTGGGGACGGCAGGAAAGATGCTGTTTCATTTATAATAGGGGGCCTTTTGGGTGCATTGGTTTATATGCTTGTTTTTGGAAGTATTAAAGGCTCGGTACTATTTAATAAAATTGCCGGTGGTAAAGTGAGCCTGGCTCTTACTGGGAACGAATCTTTCCCGGCACTTTTAACAGATCTTCCCGGTGTTGTGGTTGCTCTGGTTTTAGCTATAGTATTTATAGTGATTGCATGGAAGCTTCCAAAGAAAATTTAATTAGAATATAGATGTAATAAAAATGAAAAAATATCTTGGATATATAGGTTTAATTCTATTTATAGTATTAATAGCTATTCAATTCATACCTGTAGCCAGAACAAATCCACCCGTAACATCTGACATTCAAGCACCCGCAGATGTAAAAAATATATTCAAAAGAGCATGCTACGACTGTCATTCAAACGAAACCAAATGGCCCTGGTACAGCAAAGTAGCCCCATCGTCATGGTTTGTTATAAATCATATAAACGAAGGTAGAGATGAATATAACTTTTCAACATGGGATAAATACTCTGCTGAGAAAAAATCGGAAATCATAGAAGAGATTTGGGAAGAAGTAGATGAGGGCGAGATGCCGCTTTGGAGCTACATTATTCTTCATCCTGAAGCAAAGCTATCAGCAGACGATAAAAAAGTACTTTACAATTGGGCAAAACCACATATCTCTAATGATAATTCCAAAGATAATGAGCATGAAGATTAATTTATGTTATCCTCACTTTTTGATGCTATACTCTTAGTATCATACTTATATTTAAGGAGATTAGGTCAACATGCTTAGGTCACTTGTTTTTGGAATGATTTTATCATTGGTAACAATCGGCACATCCTATTCAGCAGTACAGAACAGCGCTATCGGGGGTCAGGTATTCAAAGGCTCTGTTGAAATCAATGCTTCGGCAGAAAAAGTATGGGCCGTTCTCACTGATCTAAAAACCTTTACACCTGCCATAGGATTTGAGTTTCTGTCCGGTAAAGAAAAAGTTGATGCTGTCGGAGATACTGCCAGAATCAAGGTCTGGTCGGACAATACTACATATTTGCTGACTTATGCCGATGTAAACAATGAACTGCGGTTTGCACTCGAACCTGACAATGCATCTTATATTTGTCAGAAGAGGTGGCTGCTTGAATCAAATGGAAAGAAAACAAAGCTCACATTAATCGATATTTATACTGAATCCGGAAAACAGAGTCAGGAGAGTCTCGATAAACAGGTAGCAGATTGGGAAAAGAAACTAGCTAAGTTAAAAGAACTTGCTGAGGCATCATAAACATTAATTCTAGTTTGAGCTTTTAGCCCTTTCCATAGCTTTCTGCTTGATTTGTTTACCAATTTCCACCAATCTCTTTTCTTCTTTAGTGGCAATTTTGAGCTGCGGTATAGAGCGTGGCTCACCATTGGAATCTATTGCCACAAAAGTTGCATAGCCTCCACAAGTATAGCTTTTTCTGGAATGGAATTTACCAAGCTTATATACATCGATTTTCACTACCATTGATGTATTAGATGTATAAATAACTTTGGCTTTAACCTCTGTGATATCACCCTGCTTGATAGGGCTTTTAAAGTCAATTGATTCAAATGAAGCTGTCACAACATCTTCATTGCAAAACTGCATGGCTGCAAGGGCTCCAGTCATATCCATCATAGCAAGTGTCTTTCCACCAAAGATTGTCCCATAGTGGTTAGTATCCCCCGGAAGTACAAGCTCAGTGTGAACCACTTCAATTGTTTTCTTGGTTTCTTTTCTCATTTTATTTCTTTCCTAAAAATGATCTATCTTAAATTGAGTTTCTTATACTACCAGATTAAACTGAAAAACAATTTAGTTTAGTATAATATTTAATTTATATGAAAAAAGTTATCTCAATATCAGAACAATTTGCAATCGGCAAAGTATTAGATGTATCAGAGTACGGCAGCGGAATAGTAAATGATACGTATCTTGTAGAAAACACATCCGGGCAAAAATTTATCCTCCAAAAGCAGCATGAATTAATTGGCAAAGAAGTTTTAGAAGATATTGAAGCTGTCACAAAAAGATTGGAATCTAGCGATATTTTAACCCCAAAATTGATTAGAAATAATAGCGGAGAATTATATATTGAGAAGGAAGGCTATATTTGGAGAGTGCTCACTTTTGTTGAAGGGAAATCATATGAAAAACTTTCCGATCTGCAGTTAGTAAAAAGTGCGGGTGAAATTATAGGTAATTTCCACTGTTCATTAATCGGATTTCAATATCACTTTAAACATGAAATCCCTCAATTTCATGATACAGAATACATAATTTCAAAACTACAAAATATTACATCTAAAAACCAGGGTAATAAGGAATATCAACAATTAAATCAGCTTTCTGATTATATAAATAATGAACATAAAAGTGTTAGAGGTGTATTGGATCATCTTCCAGACCGCATTATCCACGGTGACCTCAAGCTTAGCAATATAAGATTTAATGAAAACCAAACCAAAGCCATTTGTTTACTCGATCTTGATACACTTGGACGAAACAAAATTGTCATAGACCTTGGCGATGCAATTAGAAGTTTTTGTAATACTCAAAATAAGTTTGATCTGGAAATCTTTAGAAGTCTAATGGAAGGATACTTTAACTCTGTATCTTTTCTTACTCATGAGGAAATAGATCATATTCCTGCAGGCATTAAAACTATAGTTCTTGAATTGGCAGCCAGGTATATAACAGATGCCATTGAGGAAAAATATTTCAAGCTTGAAGAGATGAAATTCCCTACCCTTTACGTACAGAATACCACAAAAGCTCAGTCATTAATTAGTCTATATGAAGATTTATTGAATAAGATCGACTCTGTTCAGGATATCATTTCCACTACCACTTCTCTCCAAAAGGCCTGAGGTCCAGCTCAAATGTCCAGGCACTTTCTTTTTGTTCAGTTAAGAAATATACTGAGTCTGCAATATCATCCGGGATCATAAAAAACTCGGCCGGTTTACCTGGCATATTTCTGCGTGTGGATTCCAAATTTATCATCCCGTCAACAATCACATACGAAACATGCACTCCCTCAGGGCCCAAACTCTTAGAGAGTGACTGTGCAAGACTTCTCTGCGCAGATTTGGCAGAGGCAAACGGTACTGTATTAATACCACCTCGCAGTGAGGCCGTAGCGCCAATTACAACTATATTCCCTTTACAACTTCTGATATCAGCCAGTACAGCTTTTACTGCTGTAAACAGTCCACCGGCGTTTACTTCCCATGCACGCTGAAAACTTTTAAGTGTGGAATCATCAAAGTTTGAAAAATCCCCCGCACCGGCATTGTATATTAATGTGCTGACCGGACCTAATTTCTCTCTGATTTGTGAAAAAACTGTATCCGCTGCTTCAGCATCCGTCACATCATATTCAAAAGCATGCGCATTATCGATTTGATCTGCATATTCCTGCAGCCTGTTCAAATTTCTAGAACAAAGAGCAACAGAATAACCCTCTTTTGAAAACTTCTTGGCAAATGACAGCCCGTTTCCCGGGCCGATACCAATAATTGCGCATACGGGATTAGACATGTAAGCACCCTCCAATTGTTTTATGTATTATATATTATAATAAGTTAATCAACTTGAAGTACTCTTTATTTTACTTAAATATGGGTATATACTGGTATATACCCATATGTTTATATATAAATTAGTTAAAAAACTAGCCGAAAACAATATTGAATATGCTATTGCAGGTGGATATGCCGTTGCCTTTCACGGAGCAGTTAGAGGTACAGTTGATATAGATTTGATCATCAAATTAGAAAAAGAGAGTTTCTTAAAAATCGAAAAAACTTTAGAACAAATTGGTTTACAATCGAGATTACCAATAAAAGCTGAAGAAGTATTTAATTTTAGAGAAGAATACATTAATAACAGAAACCTTATCGCCTGGAATTTCATTAATTTAAATAATCCAATAGAATCTGTGGACATATTACTATTAGAAGACCTTAAAAAATTTAAAACAATAAATATCAATTCTAATAACAATATTTTAAAAGTAGTTTCTATGAATGATCTTATCAAAATGAAAAAAAGAAGTGGAAGACCTCAGGACATAGAAGATATAAAAATTCTACGGAGCTTAAAACAATGAGACCAGTTCAGTATCTATCAAAAGAATATTTAGAACAATGCAAAAAAATGACACCAGAACAAATCATTCAATTCCTAGATGATTTTAGAACTCTTCATGGCTCAGTTGATAGATCAAAAAGCAAGCTAATAAGCATCAAAATTCCAGAAAATCTTTTAAATGCATTCAAAACCAGGTCTAAGCTTGTGGGAGTACCATATCAAACTCAGATCAAAAAGCTCATGACTGAATGGATAAAAGAGGGGTAGTCAATATCATAAATACTTAAATATTGTCCAGAGTATTTTGTAGCTTGCTTTAATAGTTCCTTCTATAGTTCCCGTTATCTTTGACACACCGATTCTCTTCCTGTAAAAAACAGGAACTTCAGTACACTTGAGTTTTTTCTTGGCGGCTTTAATCTGCATCTCAACAGTCCAGCCGTATGTTGTATCCCGCATATCTAATTCTAAAAGTTTATCAAACTTAATCGCTCTAAAAGGTCCAAGGTCTGTAAAGCTATATCCATAGAATAACTTTATAAGTTTTGTAGCAATAAAGTTCCCAGCCAATGCCTGCGGAAGCATGCTTCCGGCTTCCCTATTACCAATAGTTCTGGAACCTATTACCATATCAAAACCATCTTCAGTAATGGGTCTTACAACCTCTGTCATTTCCTGTGGGAAGTCTGAGTAATCCCCATCCAAAAATACAATCACATCCGGCTTTTCTTTTGCAGGCTTAGATTTTGCGTATTCAATACCTCCTAAGCATGCGTACCCATACCCTCTTCTATTTTCACTAAGAACTGTAGCACCTAGACTCACGGCAACTTTTTCTGTATCATCGGTGGAGTTGTTATTTACAACAACGACTTCACTAACCAAATCCTTTGGAATATCAGTTAACACACTTCCAATGGAATTCTGCTCATTGAATGCAGGAATTATTACCAGAATATTTTGGTTCATCTCTTTATTTAATAAGTTAGCGTTAAATATAACCGGATTTACATAACTGAATCTGAAAGTATAAGAGATAGAACTAACTGATTTTAGTAATGAAACAAGATATAAATTGATAAATATCAAGGAAATTTATATAATTTAGTTTGAGATGAAAATAGAACAATCAATTTGGACAAAGAAAAAAGGCTGGAACCCAAATATTCCCGGAAATCTCTCCAAGCCACCTCAGTTAGTATTAGTCTTTGGAAGCTCAAACAATATAAATAGCAAAAAGCTTATTAAAGAAATAAATAATGCATATCCTGATTCTCAAATTCTTGGATGCTCTACCGCAGGTGAAATAATAGACAATATGGTAGTGGATGATTCACTTACTGTTACAGCAATTTATTTCGAAAATACTGATATAAAATCTGTTAAAACCAATATTAAACATGCATCTGAGAGCTTTAAGGCAGGTAAATCCCTGGCTAAATCACTAAATAATAATGACCTTTCACATGTTCTGGTTTTATCAGAAGGTCTGAATATTGACGGAAGTGAGCTTGTAAAAGGCCTTCTAAGCAGTTTACCCGCCAACGTCACCGTTACAGGGGGGCTTTCGGGAGACGGAGACAAGTTTAACAAAACACATCTATTATGGAACAACAAGGTTTACAATAACTGTATTGCAGCTATCGGGCTATATAGTAAAAACCTTAAAATAGGCTATGCATCACTTGGTGGATGGGATTCTTTTGGCCCGGAGAGAATTATCACAAAATCCAGGGGAAATGTACTATATGAACTTGATGGTAAATCTGCTCTGGAACTATACAAAAAATACCTTGGAGAGCATGCAGAGGGGCTTCCGGCAACAGGTTTACTATTTCCTCTCAGTCTGAGAGAAACTGAAGAAGATATTGGTGTAGTAAGAACCATTCTCTCTGTAGATGAAAAAGATCAAAGCATGACATTTGCGGGTGATGTTCCCGAGGGTTCTTTTGCAAGGCTTATGAAAGCCAATTTCAACAGGCTTATTGACGGCGCTTCGGGGGCTGCAAAAACATCCCTCGAAGCCAAAGGATCAGATCCTACCGATCTTGCAATATTAATTAGTTGCGTGGGCAGGAAGATGGTCTTGAAACAGCGGATTGATGAAGAGGTTGAAGCCGTAAGAGACATTTTGGGAAGTGAGGCTGTTTTTACCGGATTCTATTCTTATGGAGAAATTTCTCCTTTCACTCCTGATGCCAAGTGTGAGCTGCATAATCAAACTATGACCATTACCACACTTTCAGAGAAGTAATAAATGGATAATTATCACAGCCTTCCTAAAAGACAGTTAAAAAAACACTTCAATAACTTTGATGAATTATCCGACGAGCTAAAAGAGTTTATTGAATCAGTTGATTCTGCATATACCGAGTTTGATTCTGACAGAACAATGCTCGAACGTTCTTTGGACTTAAGCTCACAAGAACTCCTGCAGGCAAATACCGATATGAGAGCTGTTTTTAATGCTTCTCCAGATCTCTTTTTATGGATTGATATAGATGGGGTCATCTTTGATACAAAAGGAGGCGATAAATCAGACCTTTACTTACCCCTCGACAAATTGATTGGCAAGAAAATTCAGAATGTCCCACCCAAAATCCTTGGTAATAAATTTAAAAATGCTATCAAAACAGTTTTAAAAACCAACTCTATTAGTTCTGTAGACTACTGGCTGGAAATAAAAAATGGTAAAAAATATTATGAAGCAAGGTTAATACCGCTCACAAAACATCAGATAATCGTTATCATTAGAAATTCTACAGAAGCAAAAGAAGCGGAGGGAAACCTAAGAGAAAGTGAAGAAAGAATTAGACTTATCATTGAAAATGCACTCGACGCTGTGATAATGATTGATGAGAAAGGAACTGTAATTGATTGGAACTCTCTGGCTGAGATAATTTTTGGCTGGTCCAAAAAAGAAATCATTGGCAACACCATGTCTGATATGATTATACCTATTCAACACCGCAATGCCCACAAAAAAGGACTTAGAAACTTCTTAAAGACGGGTGAAAGCAAAATTTTAGATAAGAGAATTGAGATCACAGCACTTCGTAAAAATGGTGAGGAGTTCCCCGTGGAACTTTCTGTATCTCCTATTCACATGAGAGATAAATTAGTATTTAGCGCGTTTGTAAGCGATATAACTTTACGCAAAAAAGCTGAGGATAATTTAATAAGAAAAAATAAATATGAATCCATTATTAGTTCTGTCACAAAAAGTGTGCATTCTTCAATAGACTTAGATAAAGTCCTGCAAAGCGCTTCTGATTCTATATGTACAAATATGGATGGTGTTGATGCTGTAGCAATTTATATTAAAGAAGATATGAAGGCCATATTAAAAGCACATACAGGACTAACCAGTGATTATATAAAAAGTGCAGGAACAATACAATACCCCAAGGGGTTTACCTGGAAGACCCTTAGATATAGTAAACCAATTTACTGTAAAGATGCAAGTAAGGATAAACATATTGGACCTGCAGGAATAAGACTTGGAACTAAGAGCTATATTTCTTTGCCTCTTACTTACGAAGGGATGCCAGTGGGAACTGTAAACACGCATTCATACAGCAAAAATGCATTTGACGATGAACAATTGAATATGCTGAAAATAGTTATACAACAGATAGAAGTTGCTATAAGAAATGCAAATAAAGCCAATGAATTAAGGCAATCAGAAGAACGATATAGAACATTATTCGATCAATCCCCAATCGGTATATGTATTTTTGATAAAGACATGACTATTACAGAGTGCAATGATTCTATGGTTAGAATTTTTCAGTCATCACGTGACAAAATTATAGGTCTTAATATGCATAAGCTTAAGGACAAAACATTTCTTCCCATTGTTGAAGATGCTATAAAAGGAAAGATAGCATATCATGAAAGCTTTTATCAGGCATCAACCAGCAATGCTAAATTGCACTTACTTGCTTCAGTGGTACCTATAAAGGATGAAGCAGGTAATGTTGATAGTGTGATGGGAGTGGTAGAAGATATAACCCAGAGAAAAAAAGATGAGAATGAGATAAGAAGTCTAAATATTGATTTGGAAAAAAGGGTTGCTGAAAGGACTACTCAGCTAAGAGCTGCTAACAATGAGCTGGAGGCATTTAGCTATTCTGTATCCCATGACCTAAGATCACCACTAAGGGCATTGGATGGATTTAGTCAGGCAGTTCTCGAAGATTATCATGACAAAATTGATGATAAGGGAAAAGACTATCTGACGCGTATAAGAAAAGCCTCGCAACGAATGTCGGATCTCATAGATGACCTGCTAAACCTATCAAGACTAACCCGTAGTGACATGGAATTTGCAGATGTTAATCTATCAAAATTAGTGAGTGACAAAATAGATGAACTCAAAAGAATAGAGCCAACACGTAAGATTAAAGTAAATATTAAAAACAATGTAAATGTGACTGGTGATCCCAGACTTCTCAATATAGCAATAGAGAATTTAATAGGTAATGCATGGAAATTTACTTCAAAAAGCACTAATCCAATGATAGAATTTGGAATAAGTAATAATTCGGACAAGCTTATTTATTATATAAAAGATAATGGTGCTGGATTTAATATGGAATATGCAGGGAAGTTGTTTGGGCCGTTTCAAAGACTACATTCTGATCAGGACTACAGGGGAAGCGGTATAGGGCTTGCCACAGTGCAAAGAGTAATCACAAGACATGGTGGAAAAATCTGGGCAGAGGGTAAAGAAGGTAAAGGAGCAACATTCTTTTTTACATTAACGGAGGCTTAAATATTAAATGGGTAATAAGAAAGATAAAGTGATTTTGCTTGTTGAAGATAATCCGGACGATGAAGAACTTACGCTAAGAGCTCTTAAGAAAAATAATATCAGAAATGAAATTGTGGTTGCAAGAGACGGAGTCGAGGCTTTGGACTATCTGTTTGGTAAAGGCAAATATGAGGGCAGAGATACATCTGATACACCTCAACTTATATTGCTCGATCTGAAACTCCCTAAAATTGACGGGATAGAAGTGTTAAAACAGATTAGGTCAGATGATAGGACAAAACTTCTGCCCGTAGTTATTCTTACACTTTCCAAAGAGCAGCAGGACCTGGTAAACGGATACAGTTATGGTGCTAACAGTTATATTAGAAAACTCGTAAATTTTAAAGAATTTATTGAAGCCGTGGGTCAATTGGGTTTGTATTGGTTAGTTTTAAACGAATGTCCAAATGATAAATAGTAAAAAAATGCAAAAGAAGTTAAAGTTATTACTGATAGAGGATTCTTTAGACGACACCAAGCTGCTTATAAGACAGATAGAAAAATCTGGATATGAGCTTGAATACACAAGGGTAGAAACTGAAAAGCAATTAAAGGGCGCTCTGGAGTGTGAAAAATGGGATTTTGTAATATCTGATTATTCACTTCCCAACTTTACGGGTCTTTCCGCTATCAATATCATAAAGCAACTGGGCGTTGATATACCTATTATTATAGTGTCAGGTGCAATAGGAGAAGATATTGCGGTTGAAGCAATGAAAGCAGGGGCTCATGACTATATCATGAAAGATAATCTTGCAAGACTTAGCCCTGCCATTGAAAGGGAGCTTCGTGAAGTACAAATTAGAGAAGAGCGTAGGCAGGCGGTAAACTCTCTTAGAGAGAGCGAGCAAAAATATCACAATCTTTTCGACCAGTCACCCGTAGGGGTTTTTATTGTAAATAAAGATTTGGTAATTACAGAGAGTAATAAAAGAGCTGCCGATATATTTCTTACTAACCTTGAACACTTAATAGGATCAGATATCAGAAAACTTGTTGACAAGTCACTCATATCACTCATCAATCAAGCATTTAAAGGTAAATCCTCACAAAAGGACATTCACTACAGATCTGAATTCGATCAGGACGACACCTGGCTTTATTGCTGTGTATCACCTCTAAAAGACTCCGGCAAAAAAGTAACAGATGTAATGGGAGTGCTCGAGGATATCACTCAAAGAAAACATGCCGAACAGGGCATACAGAAACTAAATATTAATTTGGAAAAAAGGGTAGAACTACGCACACATGAACTTACTAACACAAATTTAAAATTATTAAATGAAATCAATCACCGTAAAGAAGCAGAAAAAAAGCTCAAGTCATCGTTAAAAGAAAAAGAAGTGCTCTTAAAAGAAGTCCACCATAGAGTCAAAAATAATTTACAGCTTATCTCGAGCATGATAGGACTGCAAATGGATGGTCTTGAGGACAGCAACTCACTTTATATGCTTGAAGAGAGTGAGAGAAGAATCCAGTCCATAGCCCTTATACATGAACATCTTTATAGTTCAGAAGACTTTGAGCATATAAACTTTAGTGATTATATATCTCTATTAGTTGAAAATCTCTACAGTTCATTCCAGATTTATCCGGGTCATATAGAAACGAAAATGGAGCTTGATGAATTTAGCTTAGATATTGATAAAGCTGTGCCATGCAGCCTTATTATTAATGAACTCATATCTAACTCTCTAAAGCATGCATTTCCACTAAAACCATTAAAATCTTCTAAGAGTAATAATATAATAGATATTAAAGCCCGCATGCTGAAAAACTCAGATATACAGATTACAATTAGTGATAACGGCGTTGGATTTCCAAAGGATATTGATTATAAAAAGACCAATACTCTTGGAATGCAGCTAGTATGCAGTCTTGTAGATCAGCTTCATGGCACTATAAAGCTATCAAGCAAAGCAGGTACCAAATTCTCAATCAATTTTCACTAATTGATACTGCACTTTCTTTCATTAGCACTGGTGAAGCTGCAAGACCGTCGACTTTTAATGTTTGTCCTGTCTTAGTATCTATCTGACCAAACTGAAGCACGCCTGTGGGGCAGGACTGAACACACGCACTACACCTGACACACTCGGGGTCATCCATCGGCAGACCCTTGTTTGCAAAGTTCATAATATCTATTCCCTGATGGCACACTGATGTGCAAACATTACACGATATGCATTTCTTTTTATCGGCAATAATCCTGAACTTACTAAACCTTGCAAAAATATGCATAAGCGCTGCCAGTGGGCACATAAACCTGCACCATACTCTGCCTGAGTACCAGAAATAAAATCCATATCCAACTATTCCTGCAAGAAGCAGATCTACTATCCATTTATAATTAAGCTCGATGCCCTTAAATGACCAGCCATATAAAAAACCTTCGTAAAAACCTCTTATAGACTGGCCTATTTCACTGTCAGGTGTTGCCCATGATACAACTCTTGTAATAAGCAGTATGAATGCCAGCAGAAGTATAACCTGTCCTATCATGTTTAGCCTGTTCCATTTTGCACCGTGAGGCATCTTGTGTCTGTGTGTATCACCCAGTGTTTCAGCCATAGCGCCGCATGAACAAAGCCAGCCGCAGTAAGCGCCCTTACCCCAGCGGTATATAATAAAAGGAATGATAACAAAGGTTTGGATCAGACTAATGATTAACCATCCCCAAAGAGGCTGATAGCTAAAGACGTTCCAGATAAATAGCGGCCAGGCAAGTATGAATCCAAACGCCCTCCAGTATTCCCGTCCATGACCATATGTAACCTGTGGAAATAGCTCATCGGCAATGGTTTTAATAACTCCTGAATCAAAAACACCATAAATACCCATAAGCGGCAGCACAAAATACGGAAGCAAAAACAGGGGAATTACCTGAACACAAGCAAGTGAAATTGTTTGTAGCTTTATATAAGGAGTTTTTCTTCTTTTAATTCTTTTGTAACCAAATATAACGACCAGACTTGTATACAGAAGCGAGTAATAAAAGCCTGGTTCAGAAACTGTAATAGCAAGTGAGCCCGTGACAGTCACAGGAATTGAGACAAGCTCGTCCATCTTTGCGCCAAGCTGTACAAATATATCCGGTATATTATGAGGAAAAGTATTTCTTTCCTGAAAGAACTTTGTAACAGTACCTCCGGCCTTCCATGTATAGACAAATGCACAGAAAAGCAAAAACGCAATCATCGACACCAAGCCTTTTATTCCAAGCTCACCAGAAATTTTAACTCCGCTTCTTCTAAAGAACTCGAGCGGGGCTTCTCTGCCTATCATTGAAAATACTGCGTCATTTGGAATTGCAACTTCGTTTCCCTCAGAGTTTAGTAGTTTTACCTCACTTTCACTTATTTGCCTTACACTACTTTTCATTATCAGGTTAATGCTTCCAGGCTTTCTATCCTCGCCCAGAAAATTACCAGAGCTTGTAGTTACTCTCTCAGAGGTCGGCGTCTCAATAGCAACATCGGCCATGGGATCTTCTCTGAGCATGTTTATTTTTTCAATATTCTCAGGTTTTGGCCTTGAAAATTCTTCTTTACGATAAGAGAGTGTCACGTACCCGCCACACTGTGCAATAGAAATAGCAGTTTCAAGTGCACTGTCTCCCCCACCCACTACAAGTACATTTTTGCTGCAATAGTCCTTTGGGTCATGAAGCCTGTTTGATACCTTATCAAGATTTTCCCCGGGTATACCAAGCTTCCTGAAATTTCCTGAACGCCCTATACCAACGATAACACGTCTTGCTTTTAGATTATCTTCTTTAGGAATATGTAGTTCAAACGTATCCCCTTTCTTTTCAACTTTCTCCACTCTCTTAATTTTAGGAACAACCCCTTTATCAAGAGTCTGGGCTTTTAGCTCCTCTACTAGAGGTTCTTTTACTTCTGCTGTAAACTGCAGGTCTCCCCTCGGTACCATATCGGTAGGATATGTGTAGATGGGCTTTCCTTTTGGGAAATTTACTACCGTAGAAAACGGCTCGGTTGCCTCAAATATCTCGAAATTAAGATTATTTTTCTTGGCTTCAAGCGCCGCTGCCATCCCTGAGACTCCGGCACCAATAATCACAAGATCCAGAACTTCATGATCCTTACCCTTTTTATTCTGGAAATCAGAGTCAGCAATTATACTATCAACAGCTTTAGCACCACTATCAGATGAAAATTTGAGAAGAGGAATACCAGTTAGGTCACCAACGATATATAGCCCGGGTATATTTGTGGAATAATCTTCATTTACCTGAGGCAGTTTTTCTACAATTCCAGCCGGCCACTGGGTATGAAGCCATTTAGTGTACTTTCGTATCAGACCTATCAATACAGCCTCCGTTTCCTCTTTATCGTAATACAGTTACAGCAATCATTTTACTTAACTATTGACCATGTGTTAACAAATCTTTCTATTTTTTATCAATCTCTTTATCGAGTATATCGAAGAGATGTTGAGTACTTATTTCTCCGGCTCTATCGTACAGAACACTTCCACCTTTACTGATCATGGTTACATGCGGTATATAGTTTTTATAGTACTTTCTTTTGAGCTTAACCTGATCGTTGTTTCTTATCTGATCCAAATCGATCACAACAAAATTCACTTTTTCTTTATACTTATCATACAGCTCCACAATTCTTTTAGCCTGACGTTTGGAATTATAGCACTCTCTATGATAAAAAATCACATAAGAGGGCTTGTCCGAACTGAGTTTTGCGCTGTTTAAATCCTTACCGGTTATAAGCGGCCCGTCGTTTGTGTCGCTGCTATATCTTAGTTTAGGATTAATTTTTAGGTCTGTTGCTGCAAAAATGTTTGTGGAAAGAAAAAGTGACAAAATAATAAAACTGCAAAAGCCTAATTTACTCATATTTTCTCCGTACATGATTAGTATATTAGCAACGAGTTACATAACCCAGCGTACAATAACCCACATTCATTATATTATTATAATATGAGCTAAATTTCATCAAACAGGATTCAAATCTTGAGTTTATTTTGCAGTCTGGACTTAAGAAATTTTCTTGCCCTTAAAATTCGTGACTTAACGGCTGCAAGTGTGATACCAAGTATTTTTGCAACTTCTGGGTTTGTAAGCCCATCAACGTCTCTTAGTACAAAAACCACTCTGTATTTTTCGGGCAGATTTTTCAACTCCCTTTCAACCATCTCTATCATCTCAGAGCTCTTACTTTCTTCATAAGGGCTACAGGCTCTTTTGTCCTCAAGATTATCTATAAACTTAGTATCTCCATCATCATTCATTTCCTTATCCAGCCTTAAGTTGCTTGTGTGTTTGTACTCGGTTTTTTTGTACAGATAACATACATTAACTACTACCCTGTATAGCCATGTTGAAAATTTCGACTCTTCTCTAAATGTGGAGAGTTTCTTTGTAAGAATTAAAAAGACCTCCTGCATTACCTCTTCACAAAGGGAGTGATTTCCTATTATTCTATACGCCAGTCCAAAAACAATATTTTCGTACCTCTTAATAATAAGGTTGAATGCCTGTTCATTATTATTTTCTACATAATCTTTTATAAGCTGCTCATCGGTAAGCTTGATTTCGTTATCCTTATTTCTGATACCGATATTATTGTTAATAACCGCCGCTGCATTGTTGCTTGTAGCATGATTTACATAATTCTCAATTCTTCCCATTTGATTACTCCTTATAAATTCGATTTTTTTAACAACTCTTCAATAAAGATAGGGCAATTTTTTATCTTGATATTGTCTTTCATTAATTTTTGCAAATTTTCTACCCCGCCAGACTCCACATATCTGACACCGGAAAAATCAAGCAATACCTCTTCAACTTGCCTCTTATCAAAATCCGCACAAACTTCTGACAGATAGTCTATGCATGTGCCGACTATCTTGCCCTCAAGCTTAAGTTCAACCTTACTTTCTGAACTGTTTATTTCTGTAATTTTAAGCATCTCTTACCTTTAATTTACTCTTCAGTATTAATTTACGTTTACTCATATAAGTACAATAAGCGTGCCAGGGCTGGAAAAAAAGAAATTACTGATATAACTATCTGTAATAATTAAATATTCTGCAACAAGAAATGATATTTCGATATAGAATGAAAATACGATATGCCGTAACATTTACGATATATCATGAATTTGGTTTGTTTGGCTTGTTAAGTGAAGGTTTCGTTAATTAGGTTTTTCAATACCGAGTTTCTGCATTTTACTTCTAAGGGTGTTAGGATTTATACCAAGTATTTTGGCAGCTCCTTTTTCACCGCTTATTTGCCAGCCGGTATCATTTAGGGTCTGAATGATGTGGTTTCTTTCAAGATCATCCAGTGTTTGGTAACTATGCTCGGAAGATATTGGGGATCCAAACATGTCTTTTGGAATACTTAGCTTATCGTTTGTAGAAAGTATGACACCTCTTTCTATGATGTTCTCAAGCTCTCTGATATTTCCAGGCCAGTGATAGTTCTTTAGATCATTTAAAGTGGAATCGCTTACAGATTTAAGATCTTTTCCCATCTTGTTCATGTACTTTTGAATAAAGTATTTAGAAATAAGAAGTATATCATCTTTTCTCTCTCTAAGAGGGGGAAGATTAATGGGAAACACATTTAACCTAAAGAACAAATCACTTCTAAAATTTCCTGCCGAAACTGCGTCCTCAAGGCTCCTGTTTGTTGCAGCAATTATTCGTACGTCTACATTGATATGTTTACTTCCCCCTACCCTCTCAAACTCCCTTTCCTGAATCACTCTGAGAAGCTTTGCCTGAGCATCGAGCGGCAGGTCACCAAGCTCATCCAAAAAAATTGTGCCGCAGTCGGCAAGCTCAAATTTACCTATTTGCTGAGCTATTGCAGTTGTAAATGCACCTTTTTCATGACCGAATAGTTCACTCTCTATCAACCCCGCCGGAATTGCCGGGCAGTTCACTTTAATTAGCGGTCTGTCTTTCCTTTTGCTCAGATTATGAATAGCTCTTGCTATCAGCTCTTTGCCGGTTCCTGTTTCTCCCCTTATAAGCACCGTGCTATCAGTCTCTGCCACAAGCTCTATTTGTTTTAGTACTTCTTTTAGTTTCTTGCTCTGTCCCACAATCTCTTCAAAATTATGCTCAAGTTTAATCTCCTCCTGAAGGTATATATTTTCCCCTTCGACCTTTTCCTTAAGCTCCTCAATTTCTTTTATGCAGTTAGCATTATTAATTGCAAGCGCAACCTGTTTTGCTATTAGCAAAAGGAACTCTCTGTCGACATCTTTAAATCTCTCAGGGCTCAAACTGCCCAGATGAAGCGTCCCTATAGTTGTATCCATGGCTATAAGTGGTACGACTACATATGATCTAATACCTTCTTTATATAGAGTTTTATCAAACTCAAATCGTTTTCTCTTGGATAAGTCATTTACTATAAGAGGTTTATTATTCTTATAAACCCATCCTGCATGGCTTCCTTCCATAGTAAGCTCGGTACCAGGCGCGATGCTGTCCGCTCCGTGAAGTTTACCAAACGCAGTCATGATAAGCTTATTTTTTTCAGGATCGTATAGAGTAATGGTAGAAACATCGTAGAAGAAAATTTCATCCAGCTTTGCTGCGACCTTGGCAAGAAGCTCATCTAGATCAGTATAGGAAATAATTGCGTTATTTATATCTAGTAAAACCCTATACCTGTCTTCTATATTCTTACAGCTGTTATTACGGGTTGTACTTGCGGTCATATAAGTTTATTAGATAGATAAATTAAAAAAAAAGAGGCTTAAAAAAGCCTCTTTTTTATGAAATTTATTAAAGGAGGTAAATACAGTTGTGTTAGACTTGTCTTTCCGATAATTCCCGGTCGAGTATGAGTAATGCCGAGCTATTAGAGCCGGCAAGTTTTAATTTTTCCCAAATATCTTTAGAACTTCTTTCCTCTTCTACCTGCTCCTGAATAAACCACTGCAGCTCAACTGCTGTCGCGTGGTCATTCTCTTTAATCGCAAGCTCATAGAGTTTATTTATTAATCCTGTTACATGAATTTCATGTTCATAAACCTGTTTAAAAATCTTTTCAATAGATGTATATTTTTGGGGAGGTTCCGGAATTGATTTGAGCTTAATGTTTCCGTCTCTGTTTAAGACAAAATCATAGAGCTTTAGAGCGTGAGTCATCTCTTCAGTGCTCTGAGTTCTCATCCAGTTTGCAAATCCCTGAAAATTTTGAGAATCGCAGTAAGCAGACATGGCAAGATATAGGTAAGATGAAAAATACTCATATTTTATCTGTTCATTCAGTGCATTCTCAATTTTTTTACTTAACATATTACTTTTTTCCGCCTCCGGGTTAAAAATAGTTTGCTTTTTTACTGTACACTATAGCTTGGTAATAACTTTACCATATAAAATATTGTTAATAAAGGATTTTATGAAAATTTTTTTAACAATTGATCAAAAATCAGAAAGAAATACGAAAATCCAGTCCTGTATTGCGATTTATATGTCTCTAATAGCAGAATTAAGAGATTCTACCGAGTAGGCTTCCAAATCCACTGCCCTTTGGTGTTTATGTAGCCGCTTTTGCCCCAGGTTGTGACACATGCCAGACCTTCTGAAAAATTAGATACATCTTTATATTTTGGCTTTATTACATACTCTCCATTTTGATCCATATAACCATATCTGGGGTTCAAATAAGGATTTCCTATAGAATGAAAAACCAAGCCCTCACTATAATTCAGGCTTGCGTGCTCGCTTGGTTCTATAATCCACTCACCTTTTTGATTTATAAATCCATATTTTTTACCCTCATCACCAGTATCTACCATAGCAGCACCCGAATTAAAATCACGAACAAAATCATATTTTTCTTTAATTACTATTTCGCCAGTTTTATCTATGTATCCCCATTTTTCATCAGTGGTAACCCTTGCTAACCCCTCAGAAAATTTCAAAGCTCTGCTGAATTTGAAATCTATGACCTTATTTCCTGTTTTATCTATATATCCGCATCTCCCCCTGATACAAACTGAGGCTAATCCCTCTGAAAAATTTGTACCCCGATCATAAAAATCTACTCTCTTACAAATTTTTTTCTCTTTATTCTTATTACATTTTTTTTGTTCTTCTTGTATTTCAAATCCGTAGGTTGTAATTCTATTATCATCAATATGAGGTCCTATGACAAATTCGCCAGATTTATTTATATATCCACCCCCAGCCCAGGCAAGACCTTCTGAAAATTCACTGACTGAATTAAATTTTGGCTCTATAACTACTGATCCGGACTTATCAATGTAGCCCGATCCTTCCTTAGTCCTTATTCTTGCTAACCCTTCTGAGAATGGACCGGCAAAATCAAATTTAGGTTCTATTACAATATGTCCGGTCTTGTCTATATAGCCCCATTTTCCATTTTTAAATATTTGAGCAAGTCCTTCAGAAAAATGTCTTGGTATTTTTTTATCTCCTCCTTCCTGCCCATATACTAATTCTCCTTTACTGTTTATAAATCCAAACTCAAATACACCATTTACACCTATTAGAGACATCTCTTCATGAAATTCTGAAGCAAGCGTGCAATATAGATTAGGTTTTAATTTAATTTTCCAGTTTTCATTTTTATCAATAAATCCCTTTTCACCACCATACTCAGCCAAAGTTATTCCATTCTCATCAAAAAAATTAGGGTTTTCAAACTGAGGTTTTAATATAAATTTTCCATTAGTATTTATATATCCATACAAACCACTAACCCTTACTGCAGCAAGACCTGACTTAAACATTGTTGCATCATCGTACTTTGGCTCTATAACAATATTTCCATTTATATCTATGTATCCTTTTTTGTTATTTATTACATATGGAGCGAGGTTTTCAGAAAATTTTAAAATACTATCTGAACTAGGATTTATTATGTAATTACCCTTTTTATCAATTAATCCCCATTTACCGTTTTCCATCACAGAAGTTTGTCCATCTTCAAAGCCCCAAAAACTTGCACCTTCAAACCTGGGTTTAATAACATAACCCCCTGATTTATCGATATATCCCCATTTATCTTTAACTTTTACAGCTGTAAGTCCTTCTTCAAAAATATATGCATAATCATACTTGGCACTAATAACAAGTTTGCCTCTTTTATCAATATATCCCTTTTTCTTTTCAATAGTTACTCTGGCCAGTCCTTCTTTGAAATCCGAAATCCAGTCGAACTTCGGTTCTATAATTACTTTTCCTGCTTTGTTGATAATCCCATATTTGTCATCTTTCTTAAATGATGCCAAGCCTTCATTTATATAGTTAACATCTTCATATTCACCTTTGAAAATTTCTGCACCATTCTTGTTTATGAATTTGGACTGTTTTCCTGAAAGAACTTCTGCAACACCCTCTTGAAATGGAACAGCCATATCATATTGTGGTTCTATTTCAAATTGTCCCTTATCATCTATAAATCCAAATTTATCACCACTTAACACAACTGCCAGGTCTTCAAAATAACTTAGTGCAAAATCAAACTGCGGCTCAATCACAATCTTTCCGGTTTTAT
Organism: Thermodesulfobacteriota bacterium; assembly: GCA_041572575.1. Classification (GTDB taxonomy): domain Bacteria; phylum Desulfobacterota_D; class UBA1144; order Nemesobacterales; family N074bin48; genus N074bin48. The sequence continues at coordinate 12,247 of JBFFSH010000005.1, read as the reverse complement.
CTATATAACCGTATTTGTGATTTATACTTATTGGGTATAAGCCTGGTTCGTTGATAATCTTTTCAGAAGGAACATTCTCATTAACATCAGAGCAAGCAAAAAACAACAAGCAAATAATTGGAAAGATATTATATCTAGTATTCATATACTATATTATATAACAATTAATAGATAAACTTCCAGAGGGTCAAACACAAATATCTAATTACTCACTAACCACTTTCGATTCAATTTTATTTAGGGATGGTATGGACAACCTTTCCCTAAAATCCAAGACCATGCTAAAAACAGAAGGGACTAGAAAAAGGGTAAAGATAGTTGAGACAACAAGCCCTCCAACGACCACACTTCCAAGCCCTCTGTAAAGCTCAGAACCTGAACCCGGGAAAAGTACAAGCGGAAGCATGCCGAATACGCTTGTCGTGGTGCTCATGAAGATTGGGCGGATTCTGGTTTTGACCGATTCTGATATTGCATCCCTGTTTGCCATGCCCTGCTCTTTCATGTTATTTAGGGCTTGATGGACAATAAGGATTGCGTTATTTACAACAATTCCTATTAAGATCACAAACCCAAGCATCGTGAGTACATCAAGTGCTTGAACTGTAAATATATTTAGAATCCGGAGTCCTAAAAATCCGCCAAATGCAGCAAGCGGCACGCTGAACATTATCACAAACGGATATACGAAGCTTTCAAAAAGTGAAGCCATAAGAAGAAATGCTATTACAGCTGCAAGAACAAAATTCCACTGAAGTGCCCTCCTTGTTACAGTAAGGTCATCGGCAGTTCCCGTAAGCTGTACATTATACTCCCCGCCAAGCTCTCCCGATGCTTTTAACGGAGCCAGAATATCCTTGTTAACTATGTCTATTGCAGTCTCAAGCGGCATCTGCTCTGATGGAGTCACCTGAATTGCAATAGTCCTCTGCCTCTCATAATGGTTTATCTGCTCCGGGCCGTTTGTAACCTGCACTTTTGCTACAGAACCAATTGTAAAGAGCTCTCCCGTGCTGGAATTAATATACAAGTTCTCTATCTCATGAGTCCTGCTCGAATATTTATCCTCACCTCTAATAACAAGATCAATCTCATCCCCACCAATCAGGTAATCACTCACCTGCACCCCGTCCACAAGCGCATTTACGCTGAAACCAAGCTCTTCATTCGTAATACCCACATCAGCAGCACGTTCCCTGTTTGTAATTACCTGTACCTCGGGGTTTCCAAGATCGAGGCTGGGAATCGGACGCCACTGTCCGTCAGGAAATTTTTTCATTACTGAGAAAAATATTTTTTGACCAAGCCCTACAAGCTTTTCGATATCAGGCCCCGTAATCTGAATATTTAAATTTCTTCCCTCACCTAGCCCTCGCTGGAAAAGACTACGCTGTAAAACTATTGCAATCATTCCCGGAATCTTCCTTAATGCAGACTGCATTATAGGTTTTAGTTCATTAACCCTGCCAGGATCATTTGCAACTGCTCCCATAAATACACTTCTTCCCCTTGCTACATAGAAAAAATTTTTAATTGTTGGCCCTTTTAATTTTTTTGCTTCTTTTGATCCTGGTTTAGCTTCCCAATATGGTTTCAGATCCTTTTCAATTTTTTTGCCTATCGCTGTAAATTCACCAATGTTATATCCCGGTGGTGGAATTAAAATTCCCATAACCAAATTCCTATTTCCCGTAGGTAGATATTCAGTTTTAGGAAACATAAGAAAACTAAGAAATATTGCTCCAAAAGTAAATCCTCCTACAACAGTCAGCCTCAATTTATTATCAGACAAAATCTTATCAACAGTACTGGAAATGTATCCGGCTATATTTTTAGCAAATGCGTCATGGCCCCATAGATTAAAAAAATTGTTTCCATCTTGTTGCTTAGCAATCTTCAATATTTTAGATGAGAACGTTGGTATAACAGTGATCGCGATTATAAGGCTTAGAACAACGGAAACACTTATAGCAATTGCAATGTCCTTAAAAAGCTGCCCCGCCTGCTCCTGCACGAATATCACGGGAAGAAAAACAGCTGCTGTAGTAAGAGTACTTGCAAGCACAGCTCCCCAAACCTCAGTTGCCCCATCAAAGGCTGCCTGAACTCTGGTCTTACCCATCTGCATATGACGGTAGATATTTTCTAATACAACAATGGAGTTGTCTATCACCATGCCGACAGCAAAGCTCATTCCGGCAAGGCTAATCACATTTATTGTCCTGCCTAATAAAGCCATAACAATAAACGTTCCGATGATACTAATTGGAATAGCAGTTGCTACAACTATCGTACTGCTGGAGCTTCTTAGGAACAGTAAAAGTACGGCAATGGCAAGCATACCGCCGATAATGAGGTTTTGTTTAACAAGATCTATAGCTCCTACTATATAACTGGTCTCTCTGTAAACATTAGTTATATAAAGCCCTTTATCCTTTAGCAGTCCCACATTAAGCTCATCCACAGCTTTCAGTAGACCGTCCATAACATCTATTGTGTTAGCACCGGATTCCTTTACCGCATTTACGGCTATAGCAGCTGCTCCATTTTGCCTTACTGCAAAATCCGGATCTTTGTACCCAAGTTTGACCTTTGCCACGTCTTTTACATATACAGGTGAGCCGCCTTTTCTCGTTATTACTACATTTTCAATATCCTTTACCGATTTGTACTGCCCGATTGTTCTAACTATGTATCTTCTCTTCCCCTCATCAAACGCCCCGCCGCTGTAGTTATCATTCTCAGCATCTATAGCCCTTGCCATGTCTAACAGAGTTATTCCCCTTGCGGCAAGGGAATTGGGATTAAAGATAATCTGCATCTCCCTTTCCCTTCCGCCAAAGACATTGGACGAACCAACTCCCGGCACCCTTTCAAATCTGGGTTTGATAAAATCCTCGGTAAAATCATGATATGTGTTTATGTCCGTTTCATTTCCGGGCAGAGGTTTTAAAATAAACCAGGCAATGGCGCTTGATCTTACATCCACATTGCTTATCACAGGCCTGTCTGCATCAGAAGGGTATTCTCTTACCTGTTCCAACTTATTGGATACATCCACAAGTGAAGCATCAATATCAGTACCAACTGCAAACTCCAGGATCACTTTTCCACTGCCGTCAGAGCTTTCACTTGTCATCTCGGTAAGGCCCTGAACAGTCTTAAGCTCATCTTCCTGTTCCCTTACAATTTCAGTCTCTACCTCAGTAGGACTACCCCCTATCCACCTTGTTTCCACTGTAATCCTTGGTTTTTCTACATCGGGGGTAAGCTGAACAGGAATCTTGAATAGAGAGATTAATCCAAAAAGAACAACAAAGATTACACCCACAACAACACTTACCGGCTTTAGTATAGAAGATTCAACTAGTTTCATGAGGCTTCTTGTGGACTGTCGCTTCCGTTAATTATCTTTACAGGCTGGTTTGGTCTAAGGCGTTCATTTCCTCTTATTACTACCTGCTGTCCTTTTAAAAGCTCGCCGCTTACCTGAATCATATCCTCAAATGCAAACCCGGGACTTACAGGAACAGGTTGTGCCGCACCTTCATTTACAACATAGACCATCTTGCTTTTATTAAATTCTATTATCGCATCTTTTGGGACAAGTTTTACTGGCTGCTCGTCGCCAATTAGAAATGAAGCCCTTGCAACCATGCCGCTTTTTATTAAATAATCCTTATTTTGCAGAACTATTATTATAGGGAAAGTGCGTGACTCCCTGTCAGCCTGTGGGACAATTGCGTCTACTTTAGCATCAAAATCATTTCCGGGAAGCGCATCAAAATTCACAATCACTCTGTCTTCGTGTTTTAACTTACCCACAAAGTTTTCCGGTATGTTTATTACAATTTTGAGTTTGTCTATTTCTATAAGCTCAAGCACCTGTCCACCTTCTTCTACCCACTGACCAACCTCAGTGTGTTTAGCCACTACAAACCCCGTAAAAGGCGCTTTTATTCTGGAAACCCCAAGGTCATATTCATCCTGCTCGATCTGTGATTTGAGCTGTGTAAGCCTTGCAAACCATGCATTTCTTTCTGACTGCGCATCCTGTAGTTCCTGGATGGATGCTACCCCCTTATCATGCAGGTTTTGTATACGCTTTAGATTGTTTCTTGCAAGTGTATACCTTGAGGCTGCTTCCTGTTTTGAGGCCTTGGCTTCTTTTAAATTTAACTCAAGCGTACTTGTCTTAAACTCCACCAATACCTCGCCCTGCTTTACAAAAAGCCCTTCATAAGCTGGAAAATTACTCACTAGTCCCTCAACCTCACTTGCGATTACACTTCTTTTAAATGGGACAACATTTCCCACAAAACTCACGGGTCTGTTGAGTACTTTTTCTTCTACAAGTGCAACCTCTACAGGTGTTGGCGGCGGCGCCTGAGAAAATGCGCTTGCTGTAGTAAGTATTAATACCAGCACAATTATAGTTAATTTAGCAATATTCATAAACGTTTTTAAATTTAATCCCTTTTAATTTATATATATTGACTTAATATTATCGAATTGCCACATGAATTTTAAAAATTAAGTTAATGTCTACAGAACTAACCGGTTCAAACAAGAAAACAGTATTAACGAGTTCTATTTCTATAATTATTGAATGGTATGATTTTTCACTATTCGGATTTTTAGCCGTAGTATTAGCTAAGCTTTATTTTCCATCCGAAAATGAGACTCTATCCATAATTGCAACCTACTCCGTATTTGCCGTGAGTTTCATATTCAGACCCCTTGGCGGTTTAATATTAGGAAGAATTGGAGACAGTGTTGGAAGAAAAAACGTACTGCTGCTTTCTATAATATTTATCACGGTTCCAACTGTTCTGATTGGGCTTCTGCCAACTTATGAGCAAATAGGTATATTAGCCACAATTCTTCTAGTAATATTTAGAATAGCTCAGGGATTTTCCATAGGCGGCGAGAGATCTGCATCTCTTTCATTTCTGGTAGAAAATGCTCCGGAAAACCTGAGAGGGGTTTTTGGAAGTGTCTCACTTTTTAGTACCTGTATGGGTATTGTACTTGCTTCAGCTGTAATTTCCTTTATCAGCTCAATATTATCCCCTGAGCAATTCCTCTCTTGGGGATGGAGAATCCCCTTCCTTCTTGGAATTGCAAATGGAATAGTCGCCTATTATCTCAAAAAAAATGTCAGCGAATCAGAAACATTCACTAAACTTAAAGAATCCGGGAATATTGCCAAGGCACCCATAAATGAAGCTCTGCAGAAAAACTGGAAAGAGCTATCTCTAATCCTTGGAATTACAATAGCAATTGCTGTTCCTTTTTACATTATTTTTATCTATATAATAAGACATGCGGTGGCATTTGAAAGCATGCATATTTCCCAGATACTAAAAATAAACACTATAGACCTATTTATCATAACTCTTTTTATTCCTGTATTTGGATATATATCTGACAGAGTGGGCAGAAAACCGGTACTTATTATAGGCTGTTTATCTTCTGTAATTACTTCTTATCTGTTTTTCCCGCTATTTTCTAATGATGCCCTCATGTACAAAATATTGATCCAGATTTGCGCCGGTATCGCTATGTCTACAGTTGCCGGTGCGGCAGCGCCTTATATGGTAGAATCCCTGCCCGCAAGGGTTAGGATGTCCGGACTATCTCTTGGACATGTGATCGGTTTTTCCATCTTTGGAGGTAGCGCACCTCTTGTGGCAACATATATGATAAAACAAACCGGAGACATTGGATCACCTGGAATTTATCTTACATTTTGCTGTGTAATATCACTAACTGCTGCACTTCTTATTAAAGAAACCTACAAAGGCAAAATCAGTTAATGTAGAATCCAAATCTGCTTAATACTATCTTAACAATTATAGGCATTATAAAAGTAATCAAAAATTTAAATCATCTTGAAAATCTGATATTAGATAGCATACTACATGCTTAACTTAAGAAAAAAAGGAGAAGTAAATGGCAAGCGGTAACGTAAACGAATTCAGCGATGATAATTTTGAAAGCGAGGTAATCAACAGCGATCTTCCGGTATTAGTAGACTTTTGGGCACCCTGGTGCGGCCCATGCAGAATTATTGCTCCGGTAGTAGAAGAACTATCTGAATCTCTTGCAGGAAAACTAAAAGTGGGCAAATTAAATGTTGACGACAATCAGCAGGTAAGTATGAAGTTTGGTATTAGAAGTATTCCCACCCTGCTTGTTTTTAAAGATGGAGAAGTGGCCGAGCAAATTATAGGTGCAGTTCCAAAAACAGAGATTGAAAGAGTTGTAGCAAAAGTTATGGAATAAAAGCAGGATAGCCGGCTATCCTGCAGCGATTTCCAGTTCTTCGATTTTTCCCCTCTCAAGTATAGTATAATTGCTGTGCCTGGAATGCAGCTTTTCCTTTATATATGCGTAAGCTACCAGAGGATCTACTTTTGCCCCGCAAGTAAAGAAATCAACCCCTGCATAATTGTTCTCAGGCCAGGTGTGTATGGCCAGATGAGACTCTGCAATAATTACTACCCCGCTTACTCCCTGTGGAGAAAATTTATGAAGGAAATCTTTAAGGATAGTTGCTCCGGATTTTTTAGCAGCTGAGAGCATGATCTCTTTTACTGCGTCCAGATCATCTAGAATATGAGGATCACATTCGTACAATTCTATTAGATAGTGCTGCCCTAAACTTTCCAATTTCACCTCTTTGAAATATTACTCTTTTTATAAAAAAAGTAAGGCGAGAATATACAATTAATTTATCATTAGTCAAAGTCATATCCTTTAAATATGGATGTCTTATAATTGTATCTTAGTTGAAAAATTTATCCCGATTCAGACCTTGAAATAACAAAAAGGATTAATATTTTATCTTTATAGATATTAATTAGGGAGATAAATATGAAATTTGACAAACTTACAATCAAAGCACAGGAGGCGCTTAGTGAAGCACAGTCTTTAGCGCAAGATCAAAGCAATCAGGTAATCGACATACCACATGTTTTGTTCGTCCTTCTCTCTGAGCAAGGAATTCCAGGCGAGATTATTTCCAAGCTCGGAGCGTCATCAAATGAAATCAAAACTATAGCAGAAAATGACTATAAAGCTCTACCCAAGGTAGAGGGGGCTGGAGACCAAATTTATGTAAGCAAAGAGCTTAGCCAGGCTCTAAGAACAGCAGAAAAAGAGGCAAAGTCTTTAGGTGATGAATACATAAGCACCGAACACCTGCTTATAGGAATTGTTCAACATTCTATAGGAAATCTGAAAAATGCGTTTAAAAGCGCTGATATAACCAGGGACAATATCTTAAAAGCACTTAAAGATGTAAGGGGTTCAGACCCTGTTACAAGCCAAAACCCCGAAGACACAATGCAGTCTTTGAAGCAGTTTGGAAAAGACTTCACCGAACTTGCCAGACAGGGAAAGATTGACCCGGTAATTGGAAGGGACGAAGAAATCAGAAGGGTGATTCAGGTACTTTCCAGAAGAACTAAGAACAACCCCGTACTTATTGGTGAACCGGGTGTGGGAAAAACTGCTATTGTAGAGGGACTTGCCCAGAGGATTGTAAACGGTGACGTACCCGAAGGGCTAAAGAATAAAAAACTCATTGCACTGGATATTGGCTCCATTATCGCCGGAGCCAAGTTTAGGGGACAGTTTGAGGAAAGATTAAAAGCTGTACTTAAAGAAGTTACGGACTCTGAGGGTGAAATAATTCTGTTCATAGATGAGATTCACACAGTTGTCGGTGCCGGTGCAGCAGAGGGGGCGATGGATGCATCAAATATGCTAAAACCTGCACTAGCAAGAGGGGAGCTTCACTGTATTGGTGCTACTACTCTTGACGAATTCAGAAAACATATTGAAAAAGATGCTGCACTTGAAAGAAGGTTTCAGCAGGTGTTTGTTGGAGAGCCTTCTGTAGAAGAAGCAATTTCTATTCTTAGGGGACTAAAAGAGAAATACGAAGTGCATCATGGAGTAAAAATAAAAGACGATGCGCTCATTGCTGCAGGTGTGCTGTCCAACAGATATATCACAGCAAGGTTTCTGCCGGATAAGGCAGTAGATCTGATAGATGAAGCAGCTGCAAGGCTCAAGATGGAAATAGATTCCATGCCTACGGAGATAGATGAGCTTAACAGAAAAATAATGCAGCTAGAGATTGAAAAACAGGCACTGTCAAAAGAAAAGGATGCTTCTTCAAAAGATAAGCTCAAAAATATAGAAAAGGATATTGCAAACCTGAATGAAGAGGTTTCGGGTCTCAAGGCACACTGGCAGAGAGAAAAAGACACAATAACAGAAATTAGAAAAACCAAAGAAGAAATTGATAATGTAAAAGTCGAGGCTGAAAGAGCTCAAAGAATCGGAGAGCTAAATCAGGCTTCTGAATTGTTATATGGAAAACTTCCAGACCTGCATGAAAGATTAGAAAAGCTAAATACAGAACTGGTTGAGATACAAAAGAGCAAAAAAATGCTAAAAGAAGAAGTTGATGCTGAGGACATTGCACAGATAGTTGCAAAATGGACTGGCATTCCCGTATCCCGTCTGCTTGAAGGTGAAGTAGAAAAACTGATACAGATGGAAGAGAGGCTTGTAAAAAGGGTAATCGGTCAGGACGATGCAATAAAAGCAGTTTCCGATGCGCTCAGGCGCTCACGCTCTGGGCTTTCCGATCCAAACAGGCCTATAGGTTCATTTATATTTCTGGGGCCAACAGGCGTTGGGAAAACTGAGCTTGCAAAGGCTCTTGCCGAGTTTATGTTTGATGATGAGAGTGCACTGGTAAGAATCGATATGAGTGAATACATGGAAAAGCACACGGTTTCAAGGCTCATTGGCGCCCCTCCCGGATATGTTGGTTATGAAGAAGGCGGCCAACTCTCTGAGGCCGTAAGGAGAAGACCTTATACCGTGATACTCTTTGATGAGATTGAAAAAGCTCATAGCGATGTATTTAACGTTCTACTGCAGATTCTCGATGACGGAAGGCTTACAGACGGACAGGGTAGGACTGTAGACTTTAGAAACACTGTGATAATCATGACTTCTAATCTTGGAAGCCATCATATTCAGGAAAACATTAAAGACGAAAAGAAACTTGAAGAAAACGTTATGGAAGTGGTAAAGGCATCATTCAGACCTGAATTTTTAAACAGGATCGATGAGATTGTGATCTACAAACCTTTATCATTGGATCATATAAAAGAGATTGTAGAAATTCAGGTGGACCATTTAAGAAAGAGACTGGAAGACAAAAAAATGGATATCGAACTTTCCGACGAAGCAAAAGAGGCTCTTGCCGAGCAGGGTTATGACCCGATATATGGCGCGCGACCTCTTAAAAGGACGATACAAAAGCTCATTCAAAATCCTCTTGCAACAGAGCTACTTAAAGGTGAGTACAAAGAAGGTGATTTGATATTTGTAGATGTAGACAAGAATAAGGATTTCACTTTTAATAAGAAAGAGAACAAGAAAAAAGCTGCATAAGATTATTAAGTGGGAGAAATTTGAGAAATAATTTCTTCCACTGTTGAGAATTGAAATGGAATATTTATGGGGTATAATGGTAGTATGAAAGTCAAGACATCAATAACACTATCAGAAGATATTCTAAGAACAATGGATAAAAGATTGTCTGATTTTAAAAACAGGTCTGATTTTATTGAACAGGCTATCAAATCTTATATTGAGAAATTAAAAAAAGACGAACAGGATGTAAAAGATCTTGCTATTTTAAACAAAGAAGCTGATCGATTAAATAAAGAAGCTGAAGATGTGCTTTCATATCAGACAATACCATGAAACGGGGTGAATTGTATTTGGTACAAAATCCATCTTCCAGAGACCCTAAAAAACAAAGGGTATTTATCATAGTAAGCCGTCAAGTTCTTATCGATTCACGTTTTTCTACCGTTATATGTGCTCCTGTGTATTCAAAATATGATGGACTATCCACGCAAATTCCAATAGGAACAAAGGAAGGGCTTAAACATGAAAGCAGCATTCACTGCGATGAACTTGTGAGCTTGCCTAAAACAATTCTTACAAACTATATTGGCTGTTTAGAACCCAAAACAATCAAATCTCTGGACAATGCACTTCTTGCAGCTTTGGATATCAACTAATATCTTTCTTAATTTGCTCCACAACTTCATCAGGATCTTCTGCTTCCGTGATAGCTCTACCAATCACAAGATAATCTGCGCCTTTTGATACGGCTGCTTCTGGAGTCATTACTCGTTTTTGATCATGTACATTACTAGCTGGTCTTATACCAGGGATTACAAGTTTAAACCTATCACCAAACTCCTGTTTAATAAATTCAAGCTCCTGCCCTGAACATACAAGCCCGTCTATACCGGCTTTATCGGCGACACCTGCAAGCTTCAACACTTCATCTTTTGTAGAGTTATTTATCCCTATCTCGCTTAATGTACTCTCGTCATGACTTGTAAGCACAGTAACTGCCAGAGTAATTGGTTTTTGCTTTGAGAGTTTATCTGCTTCTTCTGCAACCGATTCGGATACTCTTTTCATCATATCAAAACCGCCAAGAGCATGGAGGGTAAACATATTGATATTCAGATCAGCAAGCTGCCTTACGGTTTTTTCTACAGTCGATGGAATGTCGTGGAATTTGAGATCTAGAAAAATATCAGCACCAAGCTCGGAAAACCTTTTTAGTACGTCGGTTCCGTTCTTAACGTATAGTATCGGGCCGACTTTATAGGTTTTTATCTTACTACTAAACCGTTTGACCCACTTCTCTGACTCATTAAAATCAGCGAAGTCCAGGGCTAATATTATTCTCTCATAGGGATTTAGTTGTTCAGAAGACATGCCCTATTTTAAGCTATTTGGAATGAATGTGAAGTAGGAAAATAAATATTAAATTTCTCTCATTATCTTATCTACTTCTGATACTGCATCTTCAATTTTAACAAGCTTGTTCTCGCCGGTGCTCCTAAGCCTAATTTCAACTGAATTATCTTTAAGTGTTTTTGGGCCGATGCGAACATGTACAGGTATTCCAATAAGATCGGCATCCTTAAATTTATAACCTGCGCTCTCTTTTCTGTCATCAATTAAAACGTCATAGCCTTTCTCTACCAAACTGTTGTATATATCATCGGATAGCTTAACCACATCTTCATCTTTCATGTTTAGTGGCATCACTATTATCTCAAATGGTGCAAGCGCCCTTGGAAGTATCATACCGCTGTCATCAAAATTCTGTTCAATGGCTGCTGCAACTGTCCTGCCAATTCCGATCCCATAACATCCCATGATAAATGGTTTTTCCTTTCCGTCCTCTGCTACAAAATTGGCACTCATGGCCTCGCTGTATTTTGTGCCGAGTTTGAAAACGTGGCCAACTTCTATTCCTCTTGTGGATTTAAGTTTTCCGCCATCACAGTTTGGACACCCGTCTCCGTCTGCTGCCACTCTTATGTCTGCAAACTCGCTTACTTTATAATCCTTATCCAGGTTCACGTTTACAAGATGATAGTCCTTTTTATTTGCTCCGGTAACTCCGTTTTGAATTTGTTTTATTGAATGGTCTGCAACGATGTTAACTTTTAGACCAACTGGCCCGCTAAACCCAAGAGCTCCACCGGTTACCTTTTCAATTACATCAGGAGTTGCAAGCTCTACCTGATCTGCACCCAGATGTCTTCTAAGTTTAGTAATGCTAAGCTCATTATCCCCGGAGACAAGCGCTACAAGCGGCTGCTCGTCTGCCTCGATGATCATGGTCTTAATAAGATCACCAGTCTGTACTTTTAAAAACTCGGCAACCTCTTCTACTGTCTTTAAATCCGGTGTGTGTACTTCTTCTATATCTTTTTGTTCTTCTGACTCAGTACCATTGTTTTCATCTGTCTGCTTAATTTCAGCAAGCTCCAGGTTGGCAGCGTAATCGCATTTATCACAGCTCATCACCACATCCTCACCGGTTTCTGCAAGCACCATAAATTCATGTGAAAAACTACCGCCTATGTTTCCAGTGTCTGCAAGTACTGCCCTGAACTCGAGTCCGCATCTCTCGAATATTCTGCTATACGCCTCGTACATCGCCCAGTATGATTTATCTGCGCCTTCATCCGTGGCATCAAAGCTGTATGCGTCTTTCATGATGAACTCTCTTGCGCGCATGACTCCAAAACGTGGACGTATCTCGTCACGAAACTTGGTCTGAATCTGATACAGGTTTACAGGCAACTGCTTGTAAGACTTTACTTCTCTTCTA